>JBEGMZ010000294.1:0-4244 GCA_041182745.1 Acidobacteriota bacterium | reverse complement strand
ACGCTGGCCGAGGTAGAGGGAGAGAAGCCCGATGGCCATCGCCAGATCATACGGAACCAGATGGCGGGAAAAATAGAACTGCGTCGTGGAGAGGGCAAAAAGTCCGGCCGCCAGCGTGGCGGCTCGCTCACTGCCCCCGGCCCGCCGCGCGATCTTCCATATCAGCCACAGGCTGACAACCGAGAAGAGCGAAAAGAAGATCGCCGGTATCTTCGGGCTCGGCCCAAGAACGAGCTGCAGCATTGCCGGTACGACACCTGCCACCTTGAAGAGAAAATGCTCCGCCGAGTGGAGGGCCCGCAGTGAGTTGAAGATATCTCCGATCAATAGGTTTCTCACCGCCACACTTGCCGCCTCATAACGCACCTCGTCCGGAAAGAAGAACTGGCCTCCGGATAACACGAGTTTTATTCTGAGCAGTAATGAGCAGATCAGTATTGCAAGCAGAACCCGATCGTAACGCCAGCCCCTCTTTTCTCCCACTGTAACCAACTTTCCGGCTTCAACTTGTTGCCAGCTCAGGCAGTGACCGACCGCGCACCCGCCCCAGCCACAAGACTCCCTTGTGCGGGCTTCTGAGTTTAGCCTGCCCTTGTTCCAGATGGCCCAAGCCGGAACCAGTGGCCACACGGGTTACCACTGCAGACTACTCGAACAGATGCCTAACCGATCAATAATGATGCGGCGTTCCTTCAGAATTTATTTCGGTATCCCTCAACCTGGTGCGACGTTTTGCTTCCACAGTAACGACGGCTGTAACCAACCTTGACATTATCGACCAAACCACCCCATATTGAAATAGCCGCCGATGAGCGGCAGTTCTATTCATCTCCACTTTTTTCTCGTCGGATATTTGAAGCGATGCCAGTTTCGCGGATAATTATCCGGTCAGATTTGCCGCCTCTGTCTATGTTCAGGCAACAGACTGGCGACCTGATCCGGGTTCCAGGTCACGCTGCCCCGAGCTGGCTCAACCTCAATGGTACGGAGGTCTTCCCCTGGCGGCCGCCGCGACAGGCAGATCGTAAAATTTTGCCGCCCCACACCCCGCAGGAAACCTCGGCACGGCGGCACGGAGAGCTAAGGCATGAAGCCAGTATCCAGATACCTTATCGAGTCCATTCTGAAGCATTGGAACCACTACTACGCCGTCCTCCCTTACAACCTCAATTGGCAACGAAGCCTGAGCACGCAGGAACGTCAGTTTCTGGCTCAGAATCCGATTGTGGTGTGCGATGTCGGCGCACGTGGAGCAGCGCCGGAAGAGCTTGCCCCGCTCTTCGGAGATATACTCTACTACGCCTTTGATGCCGACGAGGAGGAGTGCAACCGACTGCGCCAACTCGATCATCCCTATCGAGAGCGCTTTCTCTTCCCCTACTTCATTGGAAGTGACGCCACCGAAGTCCCCTTCTACCTCTACAAAGTTCGAGGAGAAAGTTCACCCTACCGGCCGGGAAGGAGATTTGCGACGGTCTTTGCCGGAGCAGACTTCGCGGTGGAGCGTGAAGTCGCGATGTCTTCAATCTCGCTCGACAGTTTTTTTGCGAGTGAACAGGCTCCTCTCCCCGACTTCCTAAAGCTCGATACCCAGGGCTCTGAACTTGAGATTCTGCAAGGCGCCAGCCGTGCGGTGATGCACGCATCTCTGATCGAAGTCGAAGCGGAGTTCATTGAGATGTACGAAGGGCAGCCGCTCTTCAAGGACATCCTGGAGTTCATGACCGCCAACGGTTTTGAGTTGCTCTATCTGAACAGGGTCTTCGGTCATCGGACGCAGTTCTTTACAGGTGGTTCGAGGGGGCAGCTGGTCTTTGGCGACGCCCTTTTTGGACGGAGAGAGGACCACCTCGCGGATCTCTCCCCCGCCCAGATAGCCAAATACGTTCTTCTTCTGCGAAATTATGGACACATTGACTTTGCCAATCACCTGCTATTGTTGCAACCGGATCTGAAAGAACAGTTCCCCTTTCTGCGCCACGCTATCCCACGACCAATCCAGGGTGGACGCCTCAGGAGGTTTCTTCTCGGACGACTTAAGCACACCCTCCTCGATCAGCTCGACAAGCTTATTCTTATTCTTCTCCACCTGCGAGGGCACAATCGACTGACCAACGACTCTGACCGGAGCTGGCCGATAAGGTAGCCCGTCAGCCAGGGCCGTCAGCTTTAACAGCTTGCCAGTTCGTAGCCGCTAAATAGCACCGTGCAGGGTGAAAAGTCGCCGTGCGTCATCCCGAGGGGCAGGCCCTCCCTGCCCCGGTTTCTCAAACATTTCCAAGCCGCGGGAAGAGCTGAAATCGCCCTGATTAAGGTCAGACAGGTGAGATTCTATCCTCCGGCGCAGACCCTCCGCGGACGGTCGTTGACCGATCTGATCGAATTTATTCAAATATTAATTACAACACTACTTGACAGTGGCACTTTCTCGTCTATAATCCAGCCCAATGAGCAGAGAGTGCGAAAAGGGGGAGCCGGAGTTGAGTCTGTCGGAGCTGGCGGAGAGGTCGGGGATCCCTCCACGGACGATCCGGTTCTACATTGCGCGTGGGCTGCTGGCGGGGCCACTCAAGGCGGGGCGGGGAGCGAGTTATGGGCAGGAGCATCTTGACCGGCTGGCGGAGATACAGGAGTGGCAGTCGAAAGGACTGACCCTGACCGAGGTCGGGCGAAGGCTGGCCGGTGCGGAGCGATCGAGCTCGTTTCCGGGCGAGCCGCTCACGCTGCTCTCCTATCAGATTGCACCCGAGGTGACGGTGCAGGTGCAGGCCAATGTCAGCCCGTGGAGATTGCGGCAGATTCAGAGGGTACTGAGCGAGGCCGCCAGTCTGCTGACGGAAGTAGGCAACGTAAGAGTCGATAGAGTAGACAAAGACAAAGACAAAGTTGACAGAGACAAAATAGATAACCAGCGGGGAGGTAACAAGAGCTAATGAACTCGAACACAGATCAGATGAACGGCGTATTTTCGATCATTACTTCCGGGACGAATCGGGAGGCCAAACTGTCGATGCAGGAGTTGACGCTGACGGGGACACTTCTCCCGGTTGGTGCAGTACTGCGGGTGCTTCACGTCTTCCGAAGTGGGGAGGCAGAGCCGGTCGAGCTCATCTATGCCTTCGGGTTACCACGCGACGCGGCGTTACGCCGGTTCCGAATCGTTGGAGATGGATTTTCGGTCGAGTCCGAGCTGAAAGAGACGGCGGAGGCTGAGAGGATCTACGAGGAGGGAATCAGCAACGGGAGCCTCTCGTCGCTTGCCAGACAGTACCGGGACGGGGTCGTCAACCTGAGCGTCGGGAACATTCGTCCCGGAGAGACGGTCGTGGTCGATCTGGAGATCATCACCGGGGTCGAGTTGCGTGATGATGGACTGCGGTTCCGATTCCCGTTCACACTTGCTCCGACTTATCACGGCCAGGCTCGGGGCTGCGAGGTAAGCCGCGGGGTTGGTGAGTTCGAGCTGCCCGCCGAGTTTGACAACCTGGTTCTGCCAAACTGGATGAAGGATGCCGAGGGACTGCACCGGATTGGCTTCGAGATCGCGGCAGCCATTCCGCAGGGAGTGGCCGAGATTGGGTCACCCTCCCACGCGATCAAGTTCCGCCAGGAGAGCGATGGTGAGATCCGCGTGATGCTGGCACCTCAGAGCGACGTCCCGAATCGCGACCTGGTGCTCGATATTCGCACCCGCGCCACCAGCACTGAGGCCATTGGTGTGACCGGAGGGCTGAGCGAGGATGGCCGTGGCCATTTTGCGCTGCTGGTTCCATCGACTGAACTTGGGGAGCGCAAGGCCCGGGCGGCTCGGCTCGTCTTCGTCCTCGACCGCTCCGGGTCGATGAGAGGTGAGCCGATCAATCAGGCGCGGCAGGCGATCGAGGCCTGTCTTGGAACACTCGCTCCCGGGGATCGGTTTGGCATCGTCGCCTTCGATAACCGGATCGAGCCACTGCCGGGGAACCTGCTCGACGCCTCGCTCAAGAGCCGCGAGGCGGCACGGGTATTTCTCAATACGGTAGAGGCGCGGGGAGGGACAGAGCTGGCGGCAGGGTTTCTGGCGGCCGCGAAGATGCTTGGCACTGAGGGTGGAGACGTAATGATCCTCACCGATGGGCAGGTCTCGGGTACGGAAGTGATTCTCGAAAGTGCGCGCACCGCTGGCATTCGAATCCATTGTCTCGGCATTGGCAGTTCGAGTCAGGACCGGTTTCTGACCCTGCTCGCGCGCGAGACCGGAGGGG
>JBEGMZ010000293.1:0-5556 GCA_041182745.1 Acidobacteriota bacterium | reverse complement strand
GGCTGAAGGCGGTCGTGTTCTGGAAGAAGTCGCCACTCAGCGCGACCCGCCCGTTCCCAAGTGGTCCGAGAACGGCACGCTCCGTCAGCCGGTTGACGTAGAGGCTGGTATCATAGGCCATTGAGAAGCCACCCCGGATCACCGTCTTGTTAGAATTGTCGACGTTCCAGGCAAATCCGACGGCCGGCGCAAAGTTGTTCTTATCAAGTGGGTTGGCGCTGCTGGTTCCATAGAGGGCTGTCCCGGCGAAGAGCGCCGACTTCTTGAGGTCATGGTTCCACAGCCGGTTTTCATACAGGTAGGAGACGCCATACTTAAGGGTCAGCCCGCGGCCTACCTGCCACGTGTCCTGGCCATAGGCGCGAAAGCGCTGGACGTGCCGCGCGTACTCCTCGTTATAGGGCGGGGGCTGTGAGCCTGCCCCGAGCCCGCGCAGAACCGCTGCGACCGGCAGCTGCAGAATGTCATTGTAGGTGATCCGCGCCCCCGGAGTGGTGAAGGCCGCCGGAAGCGGTATCTTCAGCGCCGGGGCAGCTGGCCCAAAGAGTCCCCGCAACTGATCGCCGACAGGATTGCCCGCCGGGAGGCCAAGTCCGGCCGCCAGCAGATCGATCGCGCCATTGACGGTCTGCACGTCGCGTGGGTCATGGGTGACGACCAGCGCCGGATTGAGGAACTCCCACGCTCCACCCCCAAACGCCTTCTCCCAGTTGATACCCGTCTGAACTATGTGACGCCCCCGGGTCCACGTCAAATTGTCGTTTGTCTCGTAGCGGAAGAGGCGTCGATTCTGGGGAGCGTCGATATTGTTACCTATTCTGAAACTGCTGTTGTTGACCCGAACCTGCGGCCCGGCCAGACCAAGGCATCCAGGACACTCACTGTCGGACGGAATCAGGCTGTCATTTCCAATATACTGCCAGTTAAAGCTGAGCTGATTGACAAGCGTTGGAGTGATGGTCGAGGTCCAACCTGCCTGGGCCTGGTAGACCTTGTTGACATTGTGGCGCCAGTTGGAAGGGAGCGTATTCTGGGTCTCCGGGGCCACGACCGAGTTGTTGTCCGAACTGTACCGGAGAAAGGCCGTGTTCTTCGAATTGATTGTATAGTCGAGACGTCCATTGTAGAGCCACCCCTTGTAGGGGCTGGAAGTGAGGGTGTCGAACTGACTGAAGACCGGCGATCCGGTGTGGATGGTCGAGTAGTTGGTCGACTGGTTCAACCGCTCAAGGTTGGTGAAGAAGACCAGTTTGTCCTTCACGATTGGGCCGCCAAGGGTGAACCCGGCCTGGAGACGACGGAAGAACGGATCGGGATTGCTCGCGATCCGGTTGAGTGTCGGGTAGGCCGCCATATTGTTGTCACGGTAGTACGCAAATGCCGAGCCGTGGTAGTCGTTACCGCCCATCCGGCTGACGATATTGACCGCCCCGACCGAAGTGACCCCGGTCGAGAGATCAAAATTGAAGCTGGAGATCTGGAACTCCTGGACCGTCTCAACCGAGAAGTTCTGCGCTGCGGATCCGGTGACCGGGTCGACAATGTTACCACCATCGATCGTCAGACGGGTCAGACTGGAATCACCACCGCCAACCGAAACGTTGAACAGGTTGTTGTACTCACCGGGGTTGCCGGTCGAAACTCTGACTCCGGGTTCGAGGGAGGCGAGCTGGAGAAAGTTACGACCATTGAGCGGCAGCCCGTCGACCTTCTGTCGCGAGATGACGCCGTCGATCTTGAAGTCGGTGGGATTGATTGCCGTCACTGCGTCGGCGGAGATGACCACCGTCTCGGTCGCCTGCCCGATCTCGAGCGGCGTATCGAGTGTCAGGGTCTCTCCAATCTGCACCGTCACGCTGATGACGTTGGTCTTGAAGCCTGACATCACGATCCTGATCTGATACTCACCCGGCAGAAGATTTCCCAGCACATACGAACCGTCAGTGCCAGTGGTAACAACCCTCTCAACCGAGGTATTCCGATTTCTGGCGGTCACCGTGGCATTGGCCAGAACAGCCTTCGACTGATCGGTAACCGTTCCACGAATGGTTCCCGACGGTGTCTGCTGGCCGTGAACCGAAAAAGTGAGCAGGACGCTCGCGAATATTATGGCGCCGATGATTTTCGTCATTTCTCCTCCTCACCGGCGATGATATCCGGCCGGATGCTGGGCTTGGTAACGGTATGTTTTCTTCACTTCCGGCTCATCCGGATACGAATAAGTCCAATTTAACCTGTAAGCGTCTAACCCGTAAGTGATCCGTAAACGTCAGTTGCATTAAAAACAGGCACGTGGTGGATGCAAGCGACGGAGTATACGGATTAACTGGCCACTCCGCAATCGATTTCAGACCGCAGGCTGTCACTGGCCGGGTGAAACGCCGGAACTTCTGCGGGGTTAAGTACCCAGGGTAGTCCCCGAAGGCCCTGCGATTACAGTCGGTTCTGCATCTGAATCTGAGGGTGGGAGGAGGGCACCAAGGACCTTGTGCCAACAGCTCTGCGAAGAGCCACGGGGCAGTATAGCGCTGAATCACTTGCCACGGGACGCCGGTTAATCTACATTCAGGATGTAGTTTGATAAATAATTAAGGTCAGACCCGGACGCCAGACCCGGATGCCAGACCCGGATGCCAGTCCCGGATGAAGGACTGTTTGTGACCTGCCAGGTGTACTGTTGGACACCTGCTGTCGGACACGTCATCCTGGGGTCCGACGGCGCAGCGCGGATGGTCCGGCCAAAAAGATCGTGGAACCGATCGTTCTTGCCCCTGCATCTCAAATCAATTACCGGCTCCTTAAACCATCGTGACGGCTGGTCCGCCCATCGGGCGGAGACTCCATCCGGGGTGGCACTGTCACCGGGTGGACCCTTCCGGCTCGTATTCCGCCAGTTCGCAATTTGACGGCGTGGAGATAAATCTGTTGAAGCTGACCAACCTTAAAATCAGCTGGCCCTCGATTCGCCGCGATCCGAGCGTTCGGACTCGCCACCTGGCCGTTCTGATTGTTCTGACCATCCTCGTCTCCGGAGTGCTGCTCTCGTTCAGTACAGCTCGGTACCTGAATGGAGAGATTGGCACCCGTGGTGAAACGGTCGAAAATCTGCTGCTCGACCAGATCTACTGGTTCTCGCAGGAAGCGATCAACGTACGCCCGCTTGAGAATCCGGGGGTATCGATCAGCCTCGACGAGTCGGTTCGCTCGCTGGTCAAGGCAAGCACCAACCAGAAGTCAGATCTGGCCTACTGCGCGATCATTGCGCCCGACGGGCAGGTGCTGGTGATCTCGGATGAACGAAATCTGCTCCAGGATCGAAGCCGCATCAAACCGTTCAACGAGCTGCTCCGGGCGCGCTGGTTTGTTCAGCTGCGGCAGCTCTATTTCAGTGATTCGATCTACGAGATCACCATCCCGATGCGACTGAGCGGTAAGCCATTTGCGACGCTGGTTGCCGGGATTCCCGGTGAGCGATTCAGAAGCCACATCTCGCCAACGCTCAAGCTGAGCGTCATCTTCACTCTGATCGTGTTGGTGATTGTGATCCTGATCGCCCTCACAACTTCAAATGTCGTCCTCTCTCCGCTGCGGGAGGTGATGGAAAGCATTGAGCATCTCGAGTCCGAGATCGCGCTCAATCCGGATACGCGGAACGACTCTCCGGACCTGCCATCGGTGACGCAGCGGCTGCGTGAATTGGGACGACGGTTCGCGGGAAACCGAACCGAGATCGAGACAATGCGTGACCAGCTGCAGCAGGTGGTAGGAAGTCTCTCTGAACGAGTGCTGCTGCTGGATCGCGAACAACGGGTGCTGATGGCAAGTCCGGAGGCGGAGCGACTGCTGGGTGGTAGCGCCGCCGCCGCCCTGCGCGGACACCATCTGACCCAGGTCCTGCACCCGACTCATCCGATCTGTCAGATGTCGGCCCGCGCCTACCGGACAGGGCGCTCACTGCAGCAGGTCATTACGATTGGCGGCAATGGTGGTGGAGCGGGCTCTTCACAGCGGGTGGTGGCCACCCTCCAGATTTTCGCCGATCACGGCCAGCCGGCGGGGGCGCTGCTGACGTTACGAGACTTTGAGACCATCCAGGAACTGGAGACCCGCCTCGATTTTGCGACCAAACTGGCGGCGCTCAACCGGATCACCGCCGGAGTTGCCCACGAGGTCAAGAATCCACTGCACGCCATGGTGCTGCACCTCGAACTCCTGAGTGGGAAACTCGATGCCGGGCTCGATCCTAAATCGCACGTCGACATCCTGACGACCGAGGTCAACCGGTTGAAGCGGGTGGTGCAGACCTTTCTCGATTTCACCCGTCCGGTTGAGCTGAAGCTTGAGCAGCTGGACGCCAATGCGCTCGTCCGCGAGGTCGTGCTGCTCTCGGCCGACGCGCGTGCCCAGGGCATCGATCTGGTTGAGAACTACGCCAGCGGCCCGCTGACAATCAAGGTCGATCGGGACATCCTCAAGCAGGCGCTGCTCAATATCGTCATCAATGGATGCCAGGTGATGCCAGACGGCGGCCAGCTAAGGTTCGAGACGGCACGTGAGAACGGCCACATTCTGATGACAATCACCGACCAGGGGCCTGGAATCGCCCCTGAGGTGAGAGACAAGATATTCAACCTCTACTTCACCACCAAACCGACCGGAAGCGGGATCGGGCTCGCCCAGGCCTTTCGGGCAGTTCAGCTTCACAACGGCCAGATCCGGGTCATCTCCCAACCCGGATCTGGTGCTTCTTTCCAGATCGTTATTCCAACAACCTGATTTGAGGCGCAAGCTGATTCGAGGCGCAAGCCGATCTCACAGCTGCGGGATGCGGCCGCTGGTCCATGGGGCACCGGCAGTGTCCATCGCTCTCCGCAGCTTTGGCAGATCGACTTCGACCAGCTGGCGGAGATCGCGGAGAACCGTCTCAAACTCGGCCGCGGCGATCTCGAACTGCGCGATCTGGGTCGGAGTCGGGCGCGCGTTGGCCATACGGAGTGAGGCGGCGACCGTTGAGACCCGTGAGGCGATCGACGGCGGCGGATTCTCGTACCGCGCGGCAAGCGTCCGGTCGCCATTGAGTGACTTGAGGATCTCGTTGACTCGCCGTTCGAGTAGGACGACCTCGTTCATCAGGTTGTCTCCTGCACCGGGAGTCTCCTGAATGGCCCGCCGGGCGCTGGCGAGAGCGGTCCGGGTCTCACCAGCAAGCCCGTTCGCACCTCCAAGGGTACGCTGCAGCCGCTGGGCCTTCTGCTGGAAGGTGAAGAGCTTCTGCCGATCGGCCGCCGCCAAGGTGAGCGTGCCAGCCGTGACCACGTCGAACGACTGCGACCGGCCAAGCGCCCTCCATTCTCCATCAACGCGGGTCGCAAGTGTGACACTGTACCGGCCGGGCATAACGAGGTGCCCTGAGGGTGGGGCCCCGAAGAGTTCCTCGAGGATGCCATCGCCACCAGGGGCTCGCGGTGGCGCGAGCTGGGCCGCCGGATAGCGCAGATCCCAGGTGACACGCTGCACCCCGGCAGCGATCGCCCCATTAATCCGCCGAACTACTGC
>JBEGMZ010000292.1:0-6742 GCA_041182745.1 Acidobacteriota bacterium | reverse complement strand
GCCCGGGTGCGCCCCAAGCAGATCAAGGATCTCTTCCGGATGAGCCTGGCGAACATTGACCAGCTCCCAGCCATCACCATTGAGCTGCCGTGCGATCGCATTTGAGAGCTTCGCGTCATTGACCGAGTGATCGCCCCGCAGCAGCGCCAGAACCGGGGTGCTGCGCGCCTCGGCCGCCCTCTCAGTCACCGCGATGAAGACGAGAGTCTTGATCTGCCGGTCGGCAGTCGCCCCACCCGGAAAGCTTACCAGGTCATCAATCGTCCGCACCCCGGGCGTCGGAAATTTCTCGACCGGCAGCTCCTGCGCCCCATCATCGACCGGCTCAATCCGTGAGGCTGCCTTCTCGAGATTGGCAGCGTAATGGCAGTGCGGGCAACTGACGACCAGATCCTCCCCCGCATCAGTGTAGACCATAAACTCGTTCGAAGCCGATCCCCCCATCGCTCCACTGTCGGCCTCAACAACCTCATACTCAAGGCCGCACCGCGAGAAGATCCGACAGTACGCCTTCCGCTGATCCTCAAAGGACCGGTCGAGCCCCTCCTGATCGAGGTCAAAAGAGTAGGCATCCTTCATCGTGAATTGCCGCACCCGGAGAAGGCCGGATTTCGGACGGGCTTCGTCGCGAAACTTGGTCTGAATCTGGTACCAGACCTGGGGCAGCTGCTTGTAGGACCGCAGCTCACGCCGGGCAATATCGGTGATGACCTCCTCGTGGGTCATCCCGAGGCAGAGATCCGCCCCTTTTCGATCCTTGAGCCGGAACATATTGGGGCCCATCAGTGACCAGCGACCACTCTCCTGCCAGAGTTCGGCCGGGTTGAGCGCCGGCAGAAAGAACTCCTGCGCCCCCACCGCCGTCATCTCCTCGCGGATAATGTTCGAGATCTTTATCACCGCACGCTGTGCCAGCGGCAGGTACGAGTAGAGCCCAGCGCTCAACTGTCGCACCAGCCCGGCTCTCAGAATAAGCTTGTGGCTGACCACCTCGGCATCAGCCGGCACCTCACGAAGGGTGGGAATGAAATATTTCGACCAGCGCATGATCTTTAGCCGTGGAACCTTTCAGTTTTTTCGCGTTCGTCAGTCTTTTTTCGCGATCGCGATCAGTGAGAGCCCGCAGGGCGGGCCAATGTAGCGCTCGAGCTTGAGCAGCGGTACGAGGGCATCGGCAAGGCTTGTCTGGCCCTCAGGGAGGTAGTCTCGTCTGAGAACCCGTCCATTGAAGAACCAGGGCAGAACCGCCAGAATGTTGAAAAACAGCGCGCTTTGTACCTCAAAATCGGCCGCTTTCAGCAAATCGACCAGCTGCCGCTTCGAGTAGCGCCGGAAATGGCCGACGGCGCGGTCGAACTCACCGTAGAGCAGCGAATGGGCCGGCACGAGCAGCCCGAGTTTCCCTCCCGGCTTGAGCACCCTCCCCATCTCGCGCAACGCACCCAGATCGTCTTCGATATGTTCGAGTACATTGAGACAGATGACCGTGTCGAACGGATCGGCGACCATCGCCGGCGGCGCCGGGCCATCAAGGTCAAATATGGAGACCTCAACCTGGGGCATCGGCTGGAAGACGCGGACAAGATGTTCACGGTAGGCGGGCAGGACGTCGGTCGCGACCACTTTGCGACCGCCAGCTGCCAGAAACCTGGTGATGTTGCCGGTTCCAGCACCAACCTCAAGAACCCGCTGCCCAAGCGCCGGCTGGATCTTCTCAAAGATCCAGCCATTGTATCGATCAAGTCCGGCCAACTGGTTGAGCGTTGCCGTCAGTGTGCTGCTTTCCTTCACCGTCACCTTTCTATTTCACCCGGCTTTCCAGTTTACCCGAAATGTCGGGCCCGGCGGAGCTGACAGCATTTGAATCAATGCCTGTGAACCAATGGCTGATTCGTGACCATTCCAGCGCCCAGTATCCCAGCTTTGCCTGTTTCGCCTTAGGGGCGCCCACTTTCGAGGAACGCCTTCAGTTTACGCGAGCGTGACGGATGGCGAAGCTTACGCAGCGCCTTGGCCTCGATCTGCCGGATCCTCTCGCGGGTCACGGCGAAGTGCTGCCCCACCTCTTCGAGCGTATGCTCACTTCCGTTGGGACCAAGCCCGAATCGCATCTTGATCACCTTCTCCTCACGCGGGGTCAGCGTTTTGAGCACCTCCTCGGTGATCTCGCGAAGGTTGATATTGATGACCGCCTCCGATGGATTCTGAATCGTCTTATCCTCGATAAAGTCACCGAGATGCGAATCTTCCTCCTCCCCGATTGGCGTTTCAAGGGAGATCGGCTCCTGGGCAATCTTCAGCACCTTGCGCACCTTCGAGGCGGGGATGTCCATCTTACGAGCGATCTCCTCACTCGTTGGCTCACGCCCCAGTTCCTGAACAAGGGCGCGGGATGTCCGAATCAGCTTGTTGATCGTCTCGATCATATGAACCGGAATCCGGATGGTTCGGGCCTGATCGGCGATCGCCCGGGTGATCGCCTGACGGATCCACCACGTCGCATATGTCGAAAACTTGTATCCGCGGCGGTATTCAAACTTGTCGACCGCCTTCATCAGGCCGATATTACCCTCCTGGATCAGATCGAGAAACTGAAGTCCGCGGTTGGTATACTTCTTCGCGATCGAGACAACCAGTCGCAGGTTGGCTTCAACCAGCTCCTTCTTCGCCTGCTGGGCTTCCGACTCGCCGGTGATGACATTCTGGACCGCCCGCTTTATCTCTGCTCCCGGTTGTCGATAGACCTCTTCAAATTGAACCAGAGCACGCCGGGCGGCACGAAGCTTCTTCTCGAGCTCCTTGACATCTTCGGTCGAGCGTTTACGTTCAATCGAACGCTGCAACCGGTCAACTTCACGCTCATTGGTACGAACCTCGTCGCGTGCCCTCCGCATTGCGGCCACCAGCCGATCCTCGATGCGGGGAGTGAACTCAAGCAAACGCACGAGGTGGGAGAGCTCAACCCGCTGGCGGGCCAGCTTGCGCCGCATCTTGACCAGCCTGGTCGAACGCTTCGGCTCGGCCAGAAACTTCTCATACTGTCCCTGTGCCTTCTTGAAGACCTTACCGATCTCGACAATCGTCTCGACCGTGTAGGTGTGATGCTCGAGAACCTTCTCCTCGGTCACCCCTTCCTGCTCATTGAATGTGACCACTTCACGGATCACGATCTCGCCCGCCGCCAGCTCATGACCGATCCGGATCAGCTCCTGGATCGCGACCGGAGAGCGCGAGATCGCCTTCTGCGAGCGGATCTTGCCGCGCTCAATACGCTTGGCGATCGCCACCTCGCCTTCGCGGGTAAGCAGTGGAACGATGCCCATCTCCCGAAGGTAGAGTCTGACCGGATCGTTTGTCTTATCGAGCGTACCGGGTGAAAGGTCGAGCTCGATATCCTCTTCCGCCGAGTCGTCGAGCTTCTTGTCAGCTCCGGCCACCGAGGCCGTCTCGAGAAATTTCTCCTCGGAATCACTTATCGATATGCCCTCTCCGCTCAACGTCGCAAAGATGTCCTCGATATCGTCGGGCGAGACCAGCCCATCGGGCAGCTCCTGATTGATATCATCGTAGGTTAGAAAAGCCTTGTCCTTGCCCAGGTCGAGCAGTTTTTGCACATCTTCGGTATATTTCTCGTCCAAATCGATCACCTCTCTCACTTCCCTGCCGTATTACCCGAGGCGGACAGGGAGTCTGAGTATTTAAGATAGCTACACTGTGTATGTACGATCAAAACCTGTCATTATGTTTCGCCAGATGTCGAAAATATATTCCCTGCACGAATCTGGCGCGATTAGAAGCAGGTCTCAGCGACTCGACCACCTGCCAAGTTCACGCTCAAGTCTGGCGAGGTTGAACTTCTGCTGGTTGAGACTCTTGAGCCGAGCCTGATCGTTGACCCGCTGGGCGTTGTTAATCTCAGCCTGAATGGCTGCCTGCTGTTCGACCAGCCGGACGCAGCGCAATCCGTGGAGGCTCTCATAGGCCTTGCGCTTCCGCTCTTCCTGATCCTTCTGGCTCTCCGGGCTGTGCGGATCCGGAGCACCGTCGGCCTGACCGGCCGGGATGAGGCCGGAGTCACTTCCACCGAGCAGCTTTGGCAACAGTTCGCGGGTGAGCCCTTCGTCATCGACGATCATCTCATTCAGGGCCGACCAGGTAGGCTCGGTGCCACTGCCGTCCATTTCAATCAGCACTTCAAAGAGGCGGGCCGTGCGGAGGCCGCGATAGTCCTCCTCGTCGAGTGCTGCGATGACCGCCCGACGGATCTCGGCATCAGCGAGGATCAGTTCGAGGAGGGTCAGCTCAGCCGGCTTGACCGGCAGCGCCGCAGTTCTGACCTGATCCGGGAGGCGTTCTTTTTTCGTCTCAACCGCCCGTCGAAATTCGTCGCGGATCAGCCGGCTGTCGATTCGCAGCCGGTCGGCAATCCGTCCCACATACTCGACCTGCTCGATCCGATCGCGAACCAGACGCAGGTAGGGCAGTATATCGTTGATCGTTTCAACCTTCCCGGTCGGGGTGGTCTGGTCGTGTGAGGCCGCCGCCTGCTCGACGATGTAGTCGAGGAAGCGGCTTGAGTTGCGAAGCAGTCCCTGGTAAGCCTCTGCCCCGTGACGACGGACATACTCATCCGGATCGAGATTCTCCGGCAGCGTCAGAACATTGACCTTGAATCCCTGCGCCAGCAGCGCCTCGAGACTTCTTCTGGTCGCGGCAACACCGGCTGAATCCGGATCGAAGTTGACGATTATCTGCCGGACATAACGGCCAAGTAGCCGAACCTGCTGCTCGGTCAGGGCCGTCCCAAGGCTGGCAACAATGTTCTGAACCCCGGCCTGGTACGGAACCAGAAAATCAAGATACCCCTCGACAAGGATGACAAACCCGCTTCGCCGCATCGCCTCACGGGCTTTGTGAAGTCCGAACAGATGCTGCCCCTTGGTGTAGAGAGCCGTTTCGGGAGAGTTGAGGTACTTTGGCTCACCCTCACCAATCAGGCGTCCGCCAAAGGCGATGATCCGGCCCTGGGTGTCGGTGATCGGAAAGATGAGCCGACCGCGGAAGCGATCATAGAATCCACGTCCATCCTCGCGGAGCGTGACCAGACCACTCGACTCGATCTGATGCGTGGTCGCCCCCCGACGACGCAGATAGTTCCCAAGACCATCCCAGCTGTTTGGCGCAAAGCCGAGCCTGAAATCACGCCTTGTCTGCTCGCTCAGTCCCCGTCCGGACACATAGTCGAGGGCACGCTTTCCCTCCCCGGTCGCGGCAAGGTTCTCTTCAAAGAACTCAGTGGCCCAGGCATTGAGCCGCAGAAGATCGGTGCGGCGACGATCTCCCTCCTCGAAATCACGGCTATTCTCGGGCGCCGGCACCGGAATGCCCATCTTATCGGCGACCGTTGCAACCGCTTCCGGAAACGGGCAGCCCTCGATCTCCATCACAAAGTTGAAGACGTCGCCGGCCTTGCCGCATCCGAAGCACTTGAAGAACTGCCTCGCACCATTAACACTGAAACTCGGCGACTTCTCGCTGTGAAAGGGGCAGCAGGCCCAGTGATTCGTCCCCTTTTTTTTGAGTGAGAGATAGTCGGAGACGATACGAACAATGTCGGCCTGGCGTCGAACCTCCTCACTGAAACCGCGTGGAATTCGCATCACCTCTTCAATTCGACGATCGTCGCCCCCTGGCCTCCCTCTCCGGGATCGGCCGGATAGAAACGGCTGACGTGCGGATGGTTGGAGAGCAGGTCAGCGATTGCCCGGCGCAGCGCCCCCATCCCGACTCCATGGACGATGCGCAGGCGATCATGGTTGTCCAGCCAGGCGGCATCCAGAAATTGATCGGTAGCGCTGACGGCCTCATCGACGGTCTGCCCAATGACCTTCAGCTCACTGCCAACCGAAGTCTTCTCCTCGTTGAGGGAGACGGAGATCGTACCTCCAAGGCCGGTAGCAAGTCTCCCGGCCGCCGTGGTTGCCTTTGGCGACGCCAGAAGACGAAGCCCATCCGGCCTCTCACGAAAACGGAGCGTACCAACAATGACCACCACCTCGTGGGGACTGACCGACTCAACCATCCCCTCCTGACCGAGCGAGAGGAGCTGAACACGGTCGCCGATGCGGAGCTCCCTCTCCAGCGGCTCAGCGGCCACAACCTGCTCCGGCGGAACCTCGCCGGGCTCTGGCTGGCCTCCCTGGCTCTGCCTCATCTCGCGGGCAAGGGTACTTGCCGACACTCTGAGCTCGGTGACCCGGCGCTCAACCTCACGACGAACCCGGCGCTGCTCCGCCACATCCTCGATGGTCCGGGTCAGAGCCTCGGCCCGGGCGGTGAACTGATCGACAACCCCGCGCAGTTCAGCCCGGAACTCCTCCTCCCGCGCACGCTCGCGACGTCTGAAGTCGCCCTCGAGCTGCGCATACTTCGCCGCCACGGCCTCCCGCTCCTCGGCGAGAGCCGCCAGCGTCTGGCGGTTCTCCTCAAACTGCTCCCGCAGTCGCCGCAGATACTCCGCCGCCTCGGCACTCGCCGTCAGCACTCGCGACGCCGCCCGCTCGGTGATACCAGTCGGCAGGCCAAAGCGCCTCGCAATCTCAATGCCGGACGAGGATCCGGCGAATCCGGTCAACAGTCGATAGGTCGGCTTGAGAGTCTGCTCGTCAAACTCGACACTCGCGTTGATCACGCTGTCGGTGTTAGTGGCATAGACCTTGAGTCCGCTGTAGTGCGTCGTCAC
>JBEGMZ010000291.1:0-2608 GCA_041182745.1 Acidobacteriota bacterium | reverse complement strand
CCATCCGCTCACGCATATTAAGAATGATCTCAACCCCGGCCAGGTTGACCCCGAGTTCACGGGTCAGCTGAAGAATGATCTCCAGCCGGGCAATATCCTCGTCGGTATAGAGCCGGACATTGCCAACCGAACGGGAGGGTGTAAGGAGCCCTTCCCGCTCGTACATCCGAAGAGTCTGCTGGTGGATTTCATAGTAGTCGGCCACCGCACTGATGGTGTAGCCCTTTGGTTTTCGCGCTGCCCCGGCGCCCTTAGACTTCATAGCGTCTACTCCAGCCCCATCTCGACGCGGGGATTCTCCGGATTCCGTCGCTCAAATTCCTGGAGCAATTTCTTGGAGTCTTCGTCGATGATCTTCGGCAGAGTGATTCTGACCTCGACATACTGGTCACCGCGGGTACTGCCGCGCAGGCTCGGGGCACCTTTTTCGCGGAGGCGGAATACCTGACCGGTCTGGGTGCCCGGGGGAATCCGGAGTTGGGCCTTACCGCTGACGGTCGGAACCTGGATCCGTGCCCCAAGAGCAGCCTCCGGGATGGTGATCGGAATCGTGCAGTAGATGTTGTCACCCTTTCTTTTGAAGATCTCGTTGTCGGCGACGTTGGTGACAATGAAGAGGTCGCCAGGCGGGCCGCCCCGGGATCCGGCATTGCCCCTGCCGCTCAGGCGGACGCGCGAGCCGGTATTGACTCCGGCGGGTATCTGGACCCGCACACTCTCGGTGCGGATTACCGATCCTGTTCCCTGGCACAGCTGACAGGGTGGTCGCTGCTTCCCGCTTCCATTGCAGGTCTCGCAGCCCTGGTCAAAACTGAAGATTCCACTCCCGAGCGAGACCTTGCCTCTCCCGCCACACTGGCCGCATACCACCTGTGAGGAGCGATCGCTCGATTCACCGCTTCCCAGACAGGAGCTACAGGACTCATTCCGCCGCACGTTGACGGTCGCAGTTCGTCCGTTGATCGACTCTTCGAAGCTGATTGGAAGCGCGACTTCAATATCCTGTCCACGCTGGGGTCGGGTGGTGTATTGTGTGGTGGAATTGCGAAAAAACTTATTGAAGGCGTCCCAGCCATTAACCCCACCGGTACTCCATCCTGAACCGCGGCTCGCGTTCGGATCGGTATTGAAGGGATCAGGTGGCGGCGCCCAGCCACCACCACCTGAGCGGTTGAAATCACGCAGGTGGTCGCTGTAGGCCCCGTGCTGATCGTAGACTTCACGCTTGCCCGGGTCAGAGAGAACTTCGTAGGCCTCCGAGATCTTCTTGAACTTATCCTCAGCGCTGCTGTCGCCCGGATTGACATCAGGGTGATGCTTGCGGGCGAGTCGCAGGTAGGACTTCCGAATATCTTCTGCGCTCGCCGTCTTTTTAACACCGAGCGTCTGATAGTAATCTTCTTTTTGAGCCATGACTTGATCCGCCGTCAGTCTGCAGTCCGGAGCCTCAGGTTTGATCAGCCTTCCCGGTAATGATAGGGATCTCCTGAACCTTGTGACCGGTTCGCTCCGAGCGTTTCGGCAGGGTGAGCCGCAATACACCCCGGTCCAGATCGGCTACGATGCCGCTGTCATCGATCAACTCTGAGAGGGTGAATGAACGCTCAAACTTGCCGTATGAGCTCTCCAGCCGATGATAGAGTTCGTGGTGGGCTTCCGGCTCCCACCGGCGCTCCCCGCGCAGGTACAAGACCTTCCCGATCACCTTGATGTCGATGTCGGTACTCTTGACACCGGGAACCTCGGCGCTCAGAACGAAGGCGTCAGAGGTCTCGTAGATATCGATCGGAGGGACCCAGGTTGATTTTCGCGCCCGTGCTACCGGATCTCCCGGGTCGACCGACAAGGTATTGGCCGAGCGCAGCAGTTGGGAGAGCTGCTGCTCAATCGCCGCGAGATCCCTCACTAGACGGTGCTGTCTGGTCATCTAAGGCCCTCCATCGCGGGGGCGGAGCCACATCCACTCCACCCCCGCATCTTCCGACGCTACTTCTTATCATCAACATCGATGTAATCGGCATCGATCACGTCTTCGTTCGTCCCGCTTCCGGACGCGCCGCTTCCGCCGCTACCTGCACCGGCCGTCGTTGCTCCCGCCTCACTGCCGGCGGCCGCTCCTCCGGCCTGCTGCTGATAGAGCGACTCCGCGATGCGGTGCGAGACTCGCGTCAGATTCTCGAGCTGCGCGCTAATCTGGACCGCATCGTTCGACTCGACAACCTTCTTCGCCTCGACGATCATCGATTCGGCCTCTGAAATGACCCCAACCGGGATCTTTTCACGATTCTCGGTGATCGTCTTCTCCATCTGATAGATCATCGAATCGAGCCGGTTTTTGCTTTCGATGGCCTCACGCTTCTTCTTGTCCTCGTCGGCGTGTGAATCAGCGTCGCGGGTCATCCGGTCGATCTCATCTTTCGAGAGGCCCGAGGATGAGGTGATCGTGATCTTCTGCTCGCGTCCGGTGCCATTATCGCGCGCCGAGACATTGACTATCCCGTTCGCGTCGATGTCGAAGGTGACATCGATCTGCGGGATACCGCGCGGAGCCGGCGGCAGACCCACCAGGTGGAACTTGCCCAGCGTCCGGTTATCGCCCGCCATCGCC
>JBEGMZ010000290.1:0-5081 GCA_041182745.1 Acidobacteriota bacterium | reverse complement strand
AAACCTCACTTATCGGCCGCCCGCTCACCTCGGTCTGCAACTCCGAATCGATCCCTGCGACACCGTGGAAACTGATGGAGATCGCACCTGGCGGAAAGCTGACCAACCTTGAGATCGACCTTCCAACCCTCAGTGGTCTTACGATTCCGGTCAGTTTTTCACTTGGCCTGATGCACGACAAGCAGAACAAGGTGACCGGGGTTCTCGCGGTGGCCCGTGATATGCGCCTCCAGCGCAGCCTCATCAACAGCCTCGTGGTCGCCCGTGCCCGTTTCGAGGAACTGCTCGAATTCGCTCCCGACGCGATCGTTCTCGCCAATGAGACCGGCGAGATAGTTCTCGTCAACACCCAGACCGAGAAGCTCTTTGGCTATCAGCGCGACGAACTGCTCGGCCAGCCCGTCAACCTCCTCATTCCGTCCCACATCTTCGACCTGGTTCAGCGCCGACAGGCACTCTCAACGCGCGAGCTTCGCTCGCTCGAGGATGAGATGCGTGACCTCAGTCACAGTGCCCAGCGTGAGATCAGTCGCGGAATCGAATATACCATCGTCGATCGGGCCGGACGTGAGGTTCTTACCGAGATGACCAGCCGGCAGATTGAGACCGAGGAGGGGCTCGTCACTCTCAGCATGATCCGTGACATCTCGGCCCGCCGCCGTGCCGAGAATGACAAGGTGGTCGCTGAGACCCGCTACCAGGAACTCTTCGAGAATGCCAACGACATGATCTTTACCCTCGATCTTGAGGGTAACTTTACGTCATTCAACCGGATGGCTGTTCGTCTGACCGGCTATCCTGCCGAGCAGGCGCTCCGAATGAACATCTTCCAGGTTGTCGCCCACAACCATCATGAACTGATTGAAGAGCACCTTGCCGGTGATCCTCCCACAACCGATGATCAGGTCAGCCACACCTTTGAGATCGAGATTGTCTGCTCGGACAACCGGCGTCTTCCAATTGAGGTCAGCACCCGTCTCATCCTAGAGAATGGGACGGCGTCCGGAGTGCAGGGTATCGCCCGCGATATTACCGAACGGAGGCGGATCGAGGAGGTTCGCGCCGAGCTGCTTGCCCGCGAACAGGAGGCGCGTCGAGTGGCCGAGGAAGCCAGCCGGATGAAGGACGATTTTCTCGCCATGATCTCCCACGAACTCCGTGCCCCGCTGACCTCGATTCTCGGCTGGGCGCAGATGCTTCGTTGTGGTGGACTTGATCGGGCTGCGGCTGAGCGCGCCCTCCAGACCATCGAGCGAAATGTCAAATCGCAGGCCCACATCGTCGCCGATCTCCTTGACGCCTCCCGTATCACGACCGGTAAACTCGGGATCGAGTCGAAGCCCGTTGAGTTGAAGTCGATCGTCGAGGCCGTCGTCGATGCGGTCCGTCCGATGGTCGAGGCCGGAAGTCTGCGGCTTCAGATGGTGCTTGAGCCGTGGGTCGGGCCCTTTCACGGTGATCCTGAACGGCTCAACCAGATAGTCTGGAACCTTCTGACCAATGCGATCAAATTCACCCCGCCCGATGGTCTGATCGAGGTTCGGCTGGAGCGGCTTGAGAACAAGGCCCTCCTCATTATCAGCGATACCGGGAAGGGAATTGAACCGGAGTTTCTTCCAAATATCTTCGACCGCTTCCGACAGGCTGACAGTTCATCGCGTCGCGAACAGGGCGGGCTCGGCCTGGGTCTCGCGATCGTCAAGCACCTTGTTGAGCTTCATCACGGCGCGATCTATGCTTATAGCGGCGGCACCGGGAAGGGGTCTGACTTTATGATCACTCTTCCCCTCGCGGCGACGACCTCATCCGAGTCGGACGCCGGGCTCTGGATCCCACAGGCCGATCCACAGGCCGAAGCGCGCGCCGCTTCGCTCCGTGGAGTCCGTGCCCTCGTGGTTGATGACGACCACGACACTCGTGAGATTCTCAGTGTCATGCTGACTCGATATGGCGCCGAGGTTCGCACCGCCAGCTCCTCGCCGGAGGCCTTTGAACTCTTTGGCCACTGGCGTCCTGACATCGTTGTCTCCGATATCGGCATGCCGCACGAGGATGGCTATGCCCTGATCGAAAAAATTCGCCAGCTTCAGGCTGCCGAAGGTGGTGAGACCCCGGCCATCGCCCTGACCGCTTTTGCCGGTGTTGAGGATCGCGAGCGTGCCATCAGCTCGGGATTCCATCTCCACCTCTCGAAACCGGTTGAGCCGGTGCATCTTGCCCGCACCGTCGCCCGCACGCTCGGGCGCAGCGAGAGTGGCATCGAATTGTAGTTCCAACGGTTCTCACGCCGCGGCGCGGAGACAGGAGAGAGAAGTGGTAGGGATGCTCTTCTCTCTCCACGCTCCGCGCCAACGCGGGAGATGACGTGAACACGCTCCAGATCTTCTCCGGCCCTTCTTCGCGCAAAATCAGCGCCGGCGACCGGCTTGCAGGTACGACCGCCTCGTTGCCGGTTGCCCGCTGCCTGTGCTACATTGTCCATTACCTCGGCAGTACCTGAATCGGCAATATCTAAATTGGGAATATCTGAATCGGGAATATCTGAACCCGAAATATCTGAGATAGATCATCAGATTCAACCGACTTGTTTAGTGATGGTTGGTTCAACCGTCAAGGCGGCAATGGTTGCTGCCGCGTCTGGGTTAGGTCTGAGAGTACCAGCGTAAGTTTAACTGGGGTAAGTTTAACCGGAGCAAGTTTAAGAGGATTAGAATAGTTATGGCCAAGCTCTCCATCCGTGATCTCGATCTGAGTGGTAAGAAGGTCTTCATCCGTGTCGATTTCAACGTCCCGATTGAGGATGGTCGGGTTACTGACGACACCCGGATCACTTCGGCAATTCCGACAATTCAGTACGCTATCGACAAGGGAGCGCGTGTGATCCTGGCCTCCCATCTTGGACGTCCGAAGGGACAGCGTAACCTGAAGTATACACTCCGCCCCGTGGCGGAGCACCTTGCCAGACTGCTTGGACGCCCAATCGCCTTTGCCGCCGATTGTGTCGGGGATGAGGCCGCTCGGGTTGTCAACTCGCTCGCTGATGGCGATATCGCCCTGCTTGAGAATCTTCGTTTCTACGCTGAGGAAGAGAAGAACGATCCGGACTTCTCCGCCCGGCTCGCTGCGCTCTGTGATCTCTACGTCAATGACGCCTTTGGCACCGCTCACCGTGCTCACGCCTCGACGGCCGGGCTGACCGCCAGTGTTCCAACGGCGGCCGCCGGGTTTCTTATGGAGAAGGAGCTTCGCTACCTCGTCGAGACGCTCGCCAAGCCGGAGCGCCCCTTTGTCGTTATCCTCGGTGGCGCGAAGGTCTCTGACAAGATTCAGGTGATCGAGAATCTTCTCAAGTCGGCCGATTCGATTCTGATTGGTGGGGCCATGGCCTACACTTTTCTTAAAGCCCGTGGACTGGAGACTGGCAAATCACTGGTCGAAGCCGACAAGACCGACCTTGCCGCGAGTCTTGAGGTTGCCGCGCGTGAGAAGAAGGTCAACCTGCTCCTTCCGGTCGACCACCAGGTCGCGGCTGGCCCCGACGACGGCTCCAACGCCCACAGTGTCAGTGTCGAGGCGACGCCGGCCGATCTCATGGGTCTTGACATCGGCCCTGAGACCTCCCGCCTCTATGCGGAGGTCATCGGTTCGGCCCGGACCATCATCTGGAATGGCCCGATGGGCATGTTCGAGAAGCCACCGTTTGACCTTGGCACGCGTGCCATTGCCGAGGCCGTTGCCGCTGCTTCTGAGCAGAACCACGCGACCTCGATTATTGGTGGTGGTGACAGTGTTGCGGCCATCCACGAGTCCGGCCTGGCTGACAAGATCACCCATATCTCGACTGGTGGTGGTGCGACCCTTGAACTTCTTGCCGGCGATCTTCTGCCTGGCGTTGCCGCCCTCACCGAAAAATAGACCATAGATCGGAACGGAGATACTCGATGAGAAAACCTGTCATTGCCGGAAACTGGAAAATGTTCAAACTTGTCGGGGACGCGGTCGCTACGATCACTGCCCTCAAACCACTCGTCTCCAACGCCAGTCAGGTCGAGATTGTTGTTGCTCCGCCTTATACCGCCCTCAAGTCGGTCGCCGATCGGCTTGAGGGATCCAACATTCACGTCGCGGCCCAGGATATCTCCACCGAGATCAAGCATGGCGCTCATACGGGCGAGGTCTGTGGTGATATGCTTCGTGACGCCGGATGTACCCACGTTATTATTGGCCATTCCGAACGGCGATCGATGTATGGCGACTCCAACACGGTTGTCAATCGCAAGATCCGGTCTGCCCTCAACTTTGGTCTGGTTCCGATTGTCTGTGTCGGAGAGACTCTCGATGAACGTGATAGCGGTCGCCAAAATGAAGTTGTTGGAAGCCAGCTCAATGAGAGCCTTTCCGGGTTGACAACTGACGAGATGCTGCGTACTATCATCGCTTACGAGCCGGTGTGGGCGATCGGGACTGGTCGAACTGCGACTCCGGTGCAGGCTCAAGAGATCCATCGATATATCAGGGAATGGCTCTCTACCCGCTTTGACAAGACGACCGCTGACGTGACCCGCATTCTTTATGGCGGCAGCGTCAAACCGGACAATATCGCTGACCTGATGCGTGAGCCTGATATCGACGGCGCACTCGTTGGCGGCGCCAGCCTCGAGGCTGACAGTTTCGCCAAGCTGGTCAACTATGATCGGTGAGCCGTTCAAATAGAGCTCGTCTTCGGGGTTCGTTCTCCCTGGATGACTGACGTTCACGCTTTAGGCGCTCCGGCTTTTACGGAGTCGGCTTTCATAGATCCGGCTTTTACACAGCCGACTTTTATAGATAAGGTATCTGACCTTGGTTCTGATATACATATTGAAGGGGATCTTCGTCCTGATCTGTATCTTTCTGGTACTCGTCATCCTGTTGCAGTCAGGCAAGGGTGGGGATGTCGCCGCTGCCTTTGGCGGCTCAGGAAGCCAGACGGCCTTTGGTCCACGTGGCGCTCAGAAACCGCTTGAGAAGGCAACGATCGTTGCTGCCATCCTGTTTATGGTGCTGGCTCTTCTCTTCTCTCTTCCGTCGTTAAATGGTCA
>JBEGMZ010000289.1:0-4955 GCA_041182745.1 Acidobacteriota bacterium | reverse complement strand
CTTCTGGCCCGCCTCGGAGTCTTTGATACCATGGTTCCGCCGGCGGACGGAAGCCGACCGCTGGTCGAGACGACGATCTTCGCCGTGACCATTGGCGACGCGCAGATCGTCACGACCCCGGGTGAACTCTTCCCGGAGGTCTTCTATGGCGTGTCGAAGCACCGCCGAACCGACTGCCCGGCCGCTGACACCGGGGCGCCACCTGAGCCATCGATCCGCGACGCGATGACCGCAAAGTACCGGTTTATGTTCGGACTCTGTCCGGATGAGTTCGGCTACCTTGTCCCCGGGTACGACTGGCAGCGCCTGCCGGTCGACGTGAAGAAGATCGATATTCGACGTGCCCCTGACGCCTGTAAGGCGGCCGGAGTGACCGATCACTATCACGAGACCAACTCGGCTTTTTCCGGGCTGGCGACGGCATCGGCCTGCGTGACCGTCGCCCTGCTCACCGGGAGAGCGCCAACCGATGCCGCCTGCGTGGGGGCTTCAGGCTATTCAGAATACCTCCGGGGATTGACCGGAGCAGCAAAGGGGAAGTGACCGCTGTGAGCCAGGAAGAGACGATCAATGTGACGATCAATGTGACGATCAATGGGGAGCCGGGCAGATATGCGCGGGGAACGAGCCTTGCCGCGTTGATTGAGCAGTTGAATCTCACGCCGCAACGCATTGCGGTTGAGCACAATCGCGAGATCGTCTCGAAGGCCCGCTGGGCCGAGACGAGGCTGGAGGAGGGGGATCAGCTCGAGATCGTCCACTTTGTCGGTGGCGGGTGAGAGTTAAGGACCCGGCGAGGGGAGGGAGACTCGGCCCCCCGCCGGGGATCGCACGCTTACGGGCGAGCCGGCGGGAGAGCCGGCATGGCATCCGCGGCAAACCGTGGAAGCTGGCTGTCACGGGTCGCCAGCAGAAAGACGGCCGCCGCGATGATCGCGGCCGACTTCTTCGTGTCATCCTCGACAATACGCTCGTAGGTATCGAGGTTGGTGTGCCAGGTAACTGTCGTATACTCGACCGGATCCTGGCCAACGCTGATGCCGGGCAAGCCGGCCTGGTTGAATGCGGTATGGTCGGACCCGCCAAGGTTCCTCGCCCTTGTCGCTCCGGCTCCGACAAAACCATAGTCAGAAAATGGCTCAAGTGCCGTTCGCAGGATCTCCGCCCCTTCGGGCGGCCCGAAGACGCTCATCCCACGAGCCTTACCGGTTCCCATGTCGATGTTGAAGTAGCCGGCGAATCGGCTGAAGTCAGGTTTCTGACTTTCGAACGACCCGAAATGGTCTCTGACGTAGGCCAGTGAGCCGAGGAGCCCCTGCTCCTCGCCGCTCCAGAGAGCGACGCGGATCGTGCGGCGTGGTTTCAGGCCGAGTGCCTTGATGATCCGGGCCGCCTCCATCATCGTCGCGCATCCGATCGCATTGTCCGTGGCTCCGGTTGCCGCATGCCACGAATCGAGATGGCCCCCCAGCATGACGACCTCTTCCTTCAGGTCGCTTCCCGGGATCTCGGCGATCACATTGTAGGCCGTGCGGCCCTCAGGGAAGAGCCGGTTGACGATATTGAACTCGAGCTCGACCGGAGTCCCGCCGGCGAGGATGCGGGTGATGCGGCCGTAGTCCTCGTTGCTGAGGATGACCGTCGGCACCGCCTTCGCCACATCGAAACTCCGGTTGTTGAAGGCACGGATGCGGCGTTGCTCCATTGCCGCGTCATTAACCCGCACCGCGGCCCGATTCTCAACGAGAAAGGCGTCGATTCGCTCGCCGACCTCCCGCGGGTTGAGCTTTCGGGGCTCACCCGGAGTCTGGACTGGCGCCGGAGGACGGTTCATCGCCGGCGGTCCCGCCGGCCCGGCCCCGGAGAAGCGAGCCTTTGCCTGCGCGTCATCAAGACGCTTCGCCGGCGGATTGAAGTTGACCGGGATGGCGGTATGCTTCCCGACCAGGACGATCCGGCCGGTGACGTTGGCCTTCTCAGCGGCAAAGAACTTCTGCAGCTCCTCCTCGGTCGGATTGTTGGGCGGGGTGAGAAGGTGGACAGTCGACCTGACATCCCCATTTGTCCCAGGCGTCCAGGCGAGCACCTCCGCGACCAGCGGCTCACGCACCGGTGAGATGATGTGGGCGGTCTGCCGCTCATTTGTCCAGCCCGGATGGCCGAACTCCCACGGTTCGAGGTGGCCGTTATCGAATCCCCAACTGGTCATCTGACGCATCGCCCACTCCCCGGCCGCCTTCAATGACGGTGAGCCGGTGAGGCGTGGGCCGTGGATGTCACTCAATACGTGCAGCGTCTTCATGATCTGCGAGTTCTCATTCGCTTCACGCCGGATCTTCGCGAGGGTCTCCGGGTCGAGCCCCGCCTGGCCACTCCCCTGTGCCAGCAGGCCGAGCGGGTTGAGCAGCAGCGCGAAACTGAAGAGCAGCGCCAACATTCTTCTTTGCATTCGATTCCTCCGATATCTCGATAATCAAAACAGGTCCTCCGCTATCAGGGCTTTTGCAAAGTCATTGATAAGGGCCCTGAATAGCCAATAATGCGTCCATTAAATGTGCGCCATAGTGACGGCGCGCACGGGCCAGATTATCCCATCCAAGCCATCGTAACAGGCCGATGGCTAAATTATTGAAGATAGCCAAACATTCCGCTGCTTGTGCGGATTTTTGTCGACAGCGATCTTCCTTAAAAGTGACGTCGCGACGGTAATGGAGGCCATTTTCGATATTCCAATGCAGACGCGTTAGATGTAACAAGTTCGTGGGCGAAGCCTCCAGCGGCTGGAGCGAGGTGATACCGTAGACGGTTTGCTCGGTCAACTTCCCGCTGGCGCACACCGTGCGTGCGCGATGGAGTACGAATCCTTGCGCCGCATACGGCCAGTCAAGCGTATTTGTCACTTGTGCGCTGGACGTGAGCTGGCGTATTTCCAGGCGTCCGTGTCCTTTGTCATGTTCGGTCACCGTGACGGCATCATTAGGATTCAAGGATGGGGAGGCAAACGCCGTGACCAATTCCCGGCATAAAGCTGACTGATTATTCTTGACGAACCAGAGGTAGTCGCCTCCCGCTTCCACGATCTGCCGTGAGAGATTTCGCTGCGTGTGCATGGCATCGCCACTGATGATTTTGCCTTTTAAATCCAAGGCTTTGAGTAAACCACCAGCCGCGCTGATCTCATTGTTTTTTTCGCCCACGGGGACCTGGGCCAGTACCAGATTGGTTTCCGCCTGCTGGATCGCCAACAAGTGAGTCCCGGCGGACTGCCCCGAAGCAATCGTGCCGCGCAAGGTTTTGCCATCCAGATTGCACAGCCGCTGCTCGGTCGACTGCCGCGAGGCAAGAAACTCTTGTGCCTGCTGCCTTAACTCGGGCAGCGACAACGACTTTTGAAGCAAACGCCGGAATGTGCTCTGATGCGGCATCCGTTTCCAGTCCAGCCGTAATTGCTCGCGCAACCATTCGGTCCGACCTGCTGCCCAGTCGGCTATTGCAATTGGCGTATCTGCCTCAGCCAGCTTTGCTAACATCACTATCATCAGTAGCGGCTGTAATTCGTAACGAATCCCTCGGGCTGCGCGTTGATCAGGGACCTTCGATAAGACTTGCTCTAAACTTTGCAGTGGCTCAGGACTTTTCGTCAGATTTTCTGTATTATCTTCCATGGAGGCTCCCTTTGGTTCGGTAGTGTTTTGACGACACTTCTTTTTCATTCCGAACTAAAGAAGCCTCCTTCCATTTTGTCAACCCAAATCAATCAATTTCGACTTTGCAAAAGCCCTGGCTACTTTGGCTTGGCACGGAAAGGAGTGATTGACGTTACTGGCGTAGCGTGCTAGCCTCGGAGTTCTGTTGTTGGATCGATCTTTTGTTTCGTTTCGATAGCCAGACAGGTGCCCGGTAGAGACAAGCCGGGAGAATAGGGAAGCGGGTGAGAGTCCCGCGCGGTCACCGCCACTGTAACGCCAGATTGGGTGAGCCCTGCCAGCCATTGTGATCCACCGCGAGAACGTCGCGTGAAGATCGTGAGAAGGTGGCATGGAATGACCTCTGCAAGGAGGTCAGCCCGGCGAAGCCAGGAGACCTGCCTGATTCTGGTCTTGACGACTCTTCGGCTGAAAGAGGACGGCATCAGATTAATGCGTCGGTTCGCATTTCCTGATGGAAGTGTGAGCTGGCGATCGATCTGGCTCTTCCGCCCATCACCTTCCTCGCACTCAGCCGGTAGCAATTCAGAACACAATAGTGAAAGCTGGCCGTACTGGCGATCTGGCGTTAAATGGTACCTGAAAATTTCAAGTTTTTGCCCGGGGTTGTCCTGGGACAGCTCTTTCTGGTGTTGGCCTTCGCCGGGACGGGATGCCGGACAGTGAAACCGACCACCGGTAACCAGCAACCGGAAGCGACCCGCCGTCATCGGGACGGTATTGGGCGCGAAGTCAGCATCCCGATAAGACCGAAGCGAATCATCTCGCTTGCCCCGAATCTGACCGAGATTCTCTTCGCGCTTGGGCTTGAAGAGAGCATCATCGGAGTTACCACCTATTGCGACTTTCCGGCAGCCGCGCTGGCTCGCGAGCGGGTCGGAGATACCATCACGCCGAATGTGGAGCGGATCATTGCCCTCAAGCCTGATCTGGTCGTCGTCACAACATCAAGCCAGCTTGAGCGTCTGACCCGTCAGCTTGACAGTTTATCGATCCCGGTCTATGTCACCAATCCGCGGACTGTCCGTGAGGTCGCCGCCACCATTCGCCAGTTGGGTGAGGTAACCGGGCACGGGCTTCGGGCAAGTGAACTGGCGGCTGAGATGGAGGGGCGGATTCGTCGAGTTGAGGAGCGGGTAGCGCGACTGCCCCGGGTGCGGGTTCTGTATCTGTTACAGATGGATCCGCTGATCGTCCCCGGCCGGCAGACCTTTCTGAACGACCTGATCAACCTGGCCGGAGGTGAAT
>JBEGMZ010000288.1:0-7869 GCA_041182745.1 Acidobacteriota bacterium | reverse complement strand
GGGCGGAAGGCCTGCTCGGGGTCACGGTTGCCGGCTCAGGGGAGCTCTCTTTTGTCGATACGACCTCTGATCTGCGACAAGCGGCGAGGAGCAGCAGTATTGAGGCCAGCCCCCACAGCGTCACGTTAACTCTTGTTCTCATACGATCAACTCCAAAGATAAAAGTGTCTTAAATACCAGGCAGTTGACATGATACCGATGGCAGTTAAGGCCGTCAAAACTGATCGGGTCGAAAACCCGGTGAGAACGCTGAGCTAAATCGGAACAGGCAACATTGGGACATTGCATGATGGAATCACGGCGAATCAGGGACGTTTTTCGATGTTGCCTGTTCCGATGTCAGCTTTTTCTATGTAGGAGCGGGGGGCCCCGCGAATTTGATCAGACTGCGGTCCAATCAACTTGGAAGGTCATTTACCATGCGTGACAGAACATCGCATTCATATTCGCGGACGGCCTGGCTGGTCGTCATTCTTCTGGTGCCGGTGGCATTGCTCAACTACCTTGACCGCCAGATGCTGGCCGCGATGAAATCGTCGATGATGGGGGATATCCCCGATATCGCCACCAAGGCTAACTGGGGATTTGTGCTCGGTTCCTTCAAGTGGGTCTACGCGATACTCAGTCCGGTTGGGGGTTACCTGTCTGACCGACTGAGCCGCCGCCACGTCATATGTCTGAGCCTCTTTGTCTGGTCGGTGGTGACCTGGTGGACGGGACAGGTGACGAGCTTCAATGAGCTGGTTGCGGCGCGGGCGATTATGGGGATCAGCGAGGCCTTCTACATTCCGGCCGCACTGGCGATGATCACCGACTACCATTACGGCCAGACCCGCTCGCGGGCGGTTGGCATCCACCAGATGGGAATCTACGCCGGAGTAATCCTTGGTGGATTTTCTGGCTATGTTGCGGAGAGTCCGATTCTGGGGTGGAGGTGGGCTTTCTCCGTCTGCGGGCTGGCAGGCATAGTTTATGCGTTGCCGCTCTTCGCCATCCTGCGCAATCCTCCGGTGAGACCCGGGGCGCAAACGCAGCCGGCTCCGGCCGCCGCGATTCGTTCACTCTTCACCAATGTCGGGTTTCTGCTGCTGGTTATCTATTTTACTCTTCCGGCATTGGCGGGGTGGGTTGTTCGGGACTGGATGCCTGATATTCTGCGCGAGCAGTTTGGCCTGGGGCAGGGCAGAGCAGGGGTTTCAGCGGTTCTTTTTGTCCAGATTGCGTCCCTGCTCGGTGCGGGGATCGGCGGCTGGCTTGCCGATCGTTGGATGGAACGGACAGACCGCGGGCGGATCTACGTTGGAGCTCTCGGCATGATCCTGTTTCTGCCGTCGCTCTTCGGAGTGGGCAACGCCACTACGCTTGCTGCTGCGATCGTCTTCCTGGTCGTCTTTGGGCTCGGGTGGGGATTCTTTGACTGTAACAACATGCCGATCCTCTGTCAGATTGTACGCCCCGAGTTGCGCGCAACCGGCTACGGTTTTATGAACCTTGTCAGTATCAGTTGCGGTGGCTTTGCCGACTGGGGATTTGGCTGGCTCCGTGATCGTCAGGTTCCGCTCAACGCCATCTTTGGAGTGTTTGCCGGAGTGGCCCTCCTCTCCGCACTGATAGTGCTGCTGATCAGGCCACGACCAGCCGCCGAGCTTGCCTGAGGTGTAGTGGCGGGAACCGATGTTTCGCCGTCCGGCTGGAGTCAGAACGTACCAAATTTCAGACAGGTCAGTTTCAAATGGAGAACGAAACAGTTGAGCAGGAGAGGGCCTCGAGTGATCAGGCTGCCCATCGTGTCCGAACGATAAAATGGCTGGTGGTCATTCTTTTCGGTGTCGGGATCTATCTTTGTCCGACGCCAGAGGGCATCACCGATGCATCGTGGCGACTTCTGGCCATATTTATGGCGACCATCGTTGGGTCGATACTCCGTCCGGTCTCCGGCGGCGCCATGGTATTGCTGGGAGTGGGTGCGGTTGCCATCACGCGGGCGATGCCGGTCAGTGAGGCCCTGGCGCGAACGGCGGTCGATGCCAAGGCGCTTGAGACGCTTCGTCTGAAGTCGGCGCTGGCTGGCTACGCCGATCCGGTAGTCTGGCTGGTGCTCGCGGCCTTCTTTATGTCCCACGGGATGATCAGAACTGGACTTGGTCGCCGGGTGGCGCTGCTCTTTATCCGTGGATTCGGGCAACGCTCGCTTGGCCTTGGTTATGCCCTGGTTGGAACCGACATGCTGCTGGCGACCGTCATCCCTTCAAACGGAGCGCGTTGTGGTGGCATCACCTTTCCAATCGCACGGAGCCTCGCCGAAGAGTACGATTCACGGCCTGGTCCAACGGCCGCCCGGCTGGGGGCCTTCCTGATGGTCTTTGTCTACCAGTGCGAGGTGATCATCTGCGCGACCTTCCTCACCGGCCAGGCCGGTAACCTCGTCATCCAGCGTCTTGCACGCCAGCAGACCGGGATCGATCTCAACTATTCGACCTGGATGATTGGTGGAATTGTCCCCGGCGTCGTCACTCTGGTTATCACCGGATTCATCCTCTACCGGCTTTTCAGGCCGGAGGTGACCGAAACACCAGGCGCGACCGAGTTCGCCCGGCGAGAGCTGACGAAAATGGGATCGATCACCTCCGGCGAGAGGCTGATGCTGCTGGTCTTCTCGCTGACCGGCCTGCTCTGGGCGACAACGGGCAGACTGCATTCGATCGACTACTCGGTCGTCGCGCTGGTTGGCATCTGCCTGCTCCTCGTCTTCAATGTTGTCAACTGGCGTGATCTGATGGCCGAGCAGGCCGCCTGGGACGTCTTTATCTGGTATGGCGGGATGGTGCGGATGGCTGAAGCGCTTGGAGAGACCGGACTGACCCAGCGTTTTGCCGTCTTCGCTTCCGGAATGACGAGCGGCTGGAGTTGGTGGGCCGCTCTCGCCGGGCTGCTCCTGGTCTACTTTTTCGCCCATTACGCATTCGCCAGCATCACCGCCCACGCTCTCGCGATGTATCTGCCATTCCTGATCGTCATCCTTGCGGCCGGGGCGCCACCGTTTCTCTCCGTCGCCCTTCTCGCCTACTTCTCGAATCTGGCCGCCTCGCTGACCCACTACGGAACGACACCAGGGCCGATCTACTTCGGCGCCGGTTACGTCTCCCAGCCAACCTGGTGGCGACTGGGACTGATCGCCGCCCTGGCCAATATTCTCATCTGGGTAACGGTCGGGCTGGTTTGGTGGAAGCTGTTGGGCTGGTGGTAGCCGGAATCTGCCCCGCCAGCCTCAATCGAGATCCTCGAGGGCCAGCTGGAAATCACGCGCCATGCCAGGATGGCCGTGGCGGTTGGCGGCGGTGATACCGAGTTGGTAGGCCTCACGCGCGCCGGTCGTGTCCCCGGTGCGGTCGAGGGCCTGGGCGAGTCGGCCATAGGCGGCGCCCTGGTCATCCGCCCCGCTCAGGTACTGGCGGTATTCGGTGATCGCCTCGGCGTAACGCTCCAGCTTCATCAGTTCGTTTGCAAGTCCATAACGAACCACGGCGTTGGTTGGATCCTCCTCCAGCATTCGTTGAAAGACATTGATGCGTGATTCTGCCACGTCGCTGACCTCCGTTTCTCTTCTCATTCCAAAACAACATCAAACAATCGACAATGGATCTTATTTACCGCGATCGAAAAGATCAAATCAGAAGACGGCGTGGCCAAACCGGTTGTCGTGACTCACAATCGGGAGATCTCTCGTCGAACGGCAGATTGACACCTCTTTTCAGGACGTGATACTGTCAGCCTTTTTGAGAAGCTGTCTGAATCAGAGTCGCGGAGGGCCTGACAATGAGCATGCCGGATCCTGGGATTATCGTTATCTGGTTTGTGGTTTTTCTTTTGTCGCTCACGGTTCACGAGTGCGCGCACGCCTGGGCGGCGGATCGCTCGGGCGATGCGACCGGTCGCTATCTCGGACGCGTGACGCTCAATCCGATTCCCCATATCGATCTTTTCGGGACGATAATCTTCCCCCTCATTGCAATCACGACTGGTGGGTGGATGTTCGGTTGGGCGAAACCGGTTCCGTTCGTCTCCTCAAATCTGCGCGATCGCCGAACGGGTGAGATTGCGATCGCCCTCGCTGGTCCGTTGAGCAACTTTATCCTGGCGGCCCTTTTCGCGGTCCTCTACAAGGTGATCTTTCAGGGCCCGATTGAAGGCGCCGATGCGCTTGGTTCGCTCGTCACACCAGTCCAGACCTTGATTGAGATCGGCATCACCCTGAACATTATTCTGGGAGTCTTCAATCTGATCCCGCTCCCGCCACTGGATGGCCACCACGTCCTGCGCAATCTTCTGCCGGACAGTCTGGCCGAGATGTATGCGCAGATTCCAAGCTGGATTGGCTTTATCATCCTCTTCCTGATGGTCAGGGCCGGTATCACGAGCATGCTTACGAGGCCGCTGTTTCAGCTTGTCAGCTGGTTTATTCAATAACTCTTTACAACCATAGATCGAACACCGCACATCATGATGGCCAGGAAAAGAATCGTCAGCGGGATGCGCCCAACCGGTCGCCTTCATCTCGGCAACTACGAGGGCGCACTCAGAAACTGGGTTCAAAAGCAGGACACCTACCAGTGCTTCTTCTTCGTTGCCGACTGGCACGCGTTGACCTCGGACTATGCTGATACCTCACGGATCAGAGAGAATATCCAGACGATGGTCACCGACTGGCTGGCCGCAGGCCTTGATCCGAATCGGGCTACGATCTTCCTCCAGTCACTGGTACCTGAGCACGCTGAGCTGCATATGTACTTCTCGGCGATCACTCCGCTCGGCTGGCTTGAGCGTGTTCCAACCTACAAGGAGCAACGCGAGAATATCGTCGACAAAGATCTTGGCAATTATGCCTTTCTCGGCTACCCGGTCCTCCAGGCCGCCGATATCTGCATCTACAAGGCCGACTATGTGCCAGTCGGGCAGGATCAGGTTGCGCACATCGAGTTAACGCGGGAGATTGTCCGTCGTTTCAACAACTTTTACGGCGAAGTCTTCCCGGAGCCGGAGTCGCTGCTGACCGAAACCCCAAAGCTTACCGGCACCGATGGACGCAAGATGTCGAAGAGCTACAACAACACGATCGAGTTGTCGGACACGCCGGAGGTCATCCAGACCAAGGTCCGCCAGATGATCACCGACCGGACGCGAGTCCGACGAACCGACCCCGGTCATCCCGAATCGTGCGATGTCTGTCAGATGCACCGCCTCTTCGTTCCAAAAGCTGTCGCTGATCAGTTCGACGCCGACTGTCGTGAGGCGCGGGGGGGATGCGTCGACCGGAAGAGAGCTCTCGCCGAATCGCTGATCAACTATCTCGCTCCGATCACCGAGCGTCTCAACTACTACCGGGCCCACCCTGACGAGGTTCGCGACGTGATCATCGAAGGTTCGAAGCGGGCACGAGAAGAGGCTGGTCGGACGATGGCTGAGGTTCGACGTGCCATGCGGCTCGATTGGGTATAGGTGACCGGAATGCCAGAATCGCGGTTATCAAATGATCTCCCAGCCGGAAATGGGCACCATCCGGACGACGAGGCGCGGCGGGACAACTATCGAGTCCGGCTCGAGATGTTCGAGGGGCCGCTGGATCTTCTTCTCTTCCTGATTCGGAAGGACGAGATCGACATCAAGGATATTCCGATCGCTCGCATTACCGAGCAGTATCTTGAGTACCTCAGCCTGATGGAAGAGCTCGACATCGCCGTCGCCGGCGACTTTCTCGTCATGGCCTCGACCCTCATCTACATCAAGTCGAAGATGCTCCTTCCACCCCCGCCGCCAGACTCGATCCTCGCCAGCGATGAGAACCTGCTTGAGGATCCGCGGGCCGAGCTGGTCGAGCGACTTCTCGAGTACCAGAAGTACAAGGCGGCGGCCAATATGCTCTATTCCCGCGGCGAGATCGAGTCGGCGTGCTACACCCGTGGGGCGCTTGAGACTGACAACAACAATCCGGAGATCTCCGCCACCGTCTTCGATCTGCTCCGGGTCTTCCGTGAAATGCTGACCCGCGCTGAATCGGCAGTCGAGATGGAGATCCATCGCGATGAAATAACGATGGCCGAGAAGCTGGCTCAGATTCAGGCTCTGCTCGCGGAGAATGCGGAGGTCAACCTCCGCGACCTTTTTGCGCTCGCCAGGACAAAGCGTGAAATGATCGTCACTTTTCTGACTGTTCTCGAGATGGTCAAGGAACGCCGCTTGCGCCTGCTTCAGCGAGAGATCTTTGGAGACATCTTTGCCCGTTCCCGTGAGGAAGGGGATGTCACCGAATCGATTATCCAATCATGAACAACGAGAATAACGATCTTCCAAACGAGAATAACGATCTTTCTGAACCTGCTGATCTGAACCCTGTCAGCCCGGAGCCAGCTGAACCAGAGCCAGCTGATCCAGAGCCAGCTGATCAGGAGTCAGCTGATGTGGATTCCGGATCAGCTGAGGCTGTGAATGCTCCCGAAGCGGACGATCTGTCAGTGGTGGTTGTTTCAGATGAAGAGCCGTCGACTGGTTCCGATCTCGAGGCCGGGGAATGGTTCGAAGAGTCTGAGGGGACGGAGTCAGCCGAAGATGTGACTGCGCTGGCGCTCGAGGCCGATGAGATCCCCGCGGTACTGCCTGGCCAGTTCGATGGCACCGAAGTAGAAACTGAGACGCCTGATGATTCGATAAGCGCGACCCGTGAAGAGATCAAGCCGGTCATCGAGAGCCTTCTCTTCGTGGCGGAGGAACCTCTGCCGCTGAAGGTGATCTGCAAGGTCCTCGGGATAGTGCCAGAGGAGGAGGTTCAGCAGGCCCTCGACACGCTGATTGCCGAATATGACGAGCGTGCCTGCGGTCTTGAGATCCGCGAAGTTGCCGGTGGGTGGCGAATCTCGACCCGTCCACAGAACCACGACTTTATCCGCAAATACCTCAAGACACGACCCTCGGCCCGGCTCTCCCTCCCAGCCCTGGAGACGCTCGCGGTGATCGCCTACAAGCAGCCGATCACCGTTCCCGAGATCCTCGAAATTCGAGGTGTCAGCTCCAGCTCGGCGATCAAGACCCTGCTCGAGAAGCGGCTGATCGTCACCAAGGGCCGGAAGGAGACGGTTGGACGCCCGATGATGTATGGCACATCCCGCGAGTTCCTGATCCAGTTTGGACTCAAGGACCTCTCAGAGCTGCCCAGCATCGAGGACTTTGAGGATCTTGCCCAATAGTGACGGGGGAAGGCGGATCGGCAGACTCGGCCTGAACGTGGAATCGTGATCCTCCGCTATGACCCGAGCAGCTTCAGTGCTTCAGCTGCCGCCGTTCGTACCGGCTGACTGATATCCTTTTCAGCGGTCTCAATCAGCACCTCCCGCCCCTCCGTGATCCGGAGCCGACCCAGCCACGAGCAGACCCAGACACGAACCTGTGGGTTATTGCTGTTTTTGAGAATGCCGATCAGCTCTCGGTTCCCATTACGGGTCGCTGGCAGCCGGCTCATGACCTCTTCGGTCGTCCGGACGATATTTGGATTGGTCGATTGCAAGTAGCTGTAGAGAAACAGGATCGCCTTCCGGTTGTAGACGGTGTTGGCCAGTTCGTTCAGGGTGAGGATAACTGATCCGCGAAGGCGCAGATCCGCCTCGTCTTTTAACTCGTTGGCTGGATTGGCGATAGAGTTAAGAGCAACTGATCGTCCATTGCCACTTGTCATCGAGAGGAGGGTTCGGGCAATTGCCCACCGCACAGTGTTATTTTCTGACGAGACGATGTTGTTGAGCGGGCCGATAGCGTCCGGACTTCCAAGTCTTCCGAGTGCCTCGACCACCGATAGGCGGACTTTCTCAGATGGGCCTCCGA
>JBEGMZ010000287.1:0-3392 GCA_041182745.1 Acidobacteriota bacterium | reverse complement strand
GTGAAGAAGTCGATCGCCTCGTCGTAGTTACGGACGACCAGGGCGACGGCGGCAATCAGGTTTGGCATGATTCGATCTTCAACTCCCCTTGCAGACTGGCCGCATCACCGCGCTGTCCGCATGACCTTGATCGACTCGATCTCCAGCTTGAACGGCCCGGCCTGTTTGTCGCTGAGCATGAAGCCGAGGGCGTTGATCTCCCGCGGCTTAACAATCCCGGCATCTTTCACCGGCCTTCCGAACGAAGTCGCCTCGAACCTGTCGAGTGGGATTTTCACCTCGATCCACTCATTCTTCTGCGTTTGCAGCGTGGCCCGGTAGGAGAAGGCGATCAGCGGCCGGTTAACGTAGAGGTCGAGCGTGTACTTTCGGCCATCGCCACGGACCTTGGCGACAACGGAATCACCGGTTTCCAACCCGAGTTGCCTGGCCTTCGACCGCACCGAGGCGAAGCCCCCGTTGTTCTCGAGCGACAGTGTGCCGAAGAATTCGAGGGTCTGCTGGTCGGTGATCTGAAACCTCCCCTCCGACACGCCCCCCATCACGCGGTCATTGACGGTCTGCCACTCCTTGGCAGCCTCGGCGCGGGTAAAGTCAAACAGGGTTTGTGGCGTCTCTTCCGCCATGCCGAACGACCCCGCCAGGATCATCAGGGGCAGCGCCAGCAGTTCATGGATCATGATCGTCTCCAAGGCATCGTGGTGATCGACAGCTGCGAAACCGTCGTCCGCACCACCCAGGCAAAGTACAGCAACTGGCCCGCAACCAGTCAGCGGTCGCACCGGCAGGCCGCCCCCCAAATCCGGGAGAGATTCGCAGAGCAGTTCAGGAGATCTCTCGCCGCACGCTGACAGCCAGCGGCAGGTTGCGGGTTCCGAATTGGATCGGAGGGAAGATGCGGTTTGACATGAGATTGATGTCGAATGGCGCCGCGATCCTCCGGGGAAATCTTATTGCGGATCGCCGGCATGAACACGAACCCAAAGCTGGTGAGGATGACCGGATGGGGAATCTTCCAGTTCAGGCCAAGGATCCCCGGAGTCGGGGCCAGCTTGGCCTGGTAAGCGAGTTGTACCAGTCGAGCCAGGGAATGTTTTGCCCAACGACCTCAAAGTGGGCTTTTTCACAAGGAATTCCGCCCTGCGTCAACTTGCCGTCAACTTGATTCAGTGCCAGAACGGGACGTAGCTCCCGTCTCGATCACGCACGTCGGGATCATACAACTTGATGACCTGCGTCTTCAGTGCTTCCCGGATTAACCGAGACGCTTGGGCCGAACTTTCCGGCTTGATTCCAAACCTGTTCCTCAGGCTTGTATTCGTCATCCGGCTTCCCGTGACGAAGCGCAAACAAGCGTGTTGGTAGCAGGCTCGTGTCCGCTCTTTCGAGTCCATCTCATTCAACTTGCGTGGGGCGAAGAGCGTGGCCTTTGTGAACCCCGGCTGCATCGTGGTGATCGCTGTGAAGTCGGGGGCTGGAAGCTGGAAAGCCTCCACAGCGGTGATCACCTTGTCGATGCCAGTCCCGGCCTCTTCGCAAATCCTCATTCGCCGCATTCCCTCTTCGGCTCCATTCTTGTTTCAAGGACCGCCGACGACCGGCCAGCCCTGAATGCAGAGCCAGCAACGGGTAACCTAGTGGCCAAGGATGTCAGCCTCTCGCCTTGAGTGCAGCCAAAAGGACGGGACTTCTTCAAAGCGTGCGATCCTTCCTTTGCGGTTGTCCTCCTCCCAGGTGATTCGGAGGGTCACCCACTGCTCATCCACTCGGAAGTCGTAATCCCAGTCTTCAGTCCACCGATAGATTTTTTCGGCCTTGTGCGATTCCTTTCGGACGTGATCCGGCGAGCCGAGCAGGCGAAGGACTTGCTCCGCGTCCATCCTGAGATTCAGTGTAGCGGCCCGTTCACGTCGGCCTGGGACATGTTCGGGAAGAGGGAAACGCTCACCCTCTTTGGTGAAAGGGAAACGCTCACTCACTTTGATGAAATGGTACGCCGCATAGCCCTGCGGTTCCTCACCCAACAACCGCAGCGTGTGGTGAAGGATTGGCCGGAAATACTGCGCCTCAACCGACCACCCAAAGCCCATCCCAATCGAGCTTGTCGAGTAGCTCGCACAGTCGATCTCTTCCAGACGACGGAGGAGCGGCACGGACCTCGCCACACGATGGACGCCGGCCAGATGGATAGCCGCCGTGGCGTGTCTGAGTCCCTCCAGCGACGGGTTCTGCGTTTCTGCGTCCGAGTCTTCCCGGCAACGAGCCAGCAGCCTTTGAATCTCCGTAGCCTGAACGGCCAGATCCGACAGGAGAGTACACGCCGCCAGTGTCTCTGCCTCCCGCATGGCAAGGCTAAGCGCCGCGACCCGTTGCTCCTCCTCGCCGAGCAAGGCCGCGTTCGTCAGGTCAATCACCAAGCGGTGGCCCCAGGACGGTCGCCAAGCGAAGTAGTTCACCTTGTTTACGCTGAAGAAGTACCGCCAGGAGTGCTCCGTCCAGTCATACCCTGCCGTCGTGAACTGAAGGTGAGCCGCACGCCAGAGGTGAGTCTTGCCGTGATGGGGCTTTCGGTCTGTGGCTTCTTCCCCCTCCTCTTCCTCTTCCTCTTCCTCTTCCACGTCCTCAGGCCCACCAATCTTCACTCGAATGACATCTTTGCCCTCTGGTGAGACGGCGATAAGCTCCGGGCTGAAGCCGTGCGTCCTGAGAATCGACCAGCCTTCATCAGAAACCACAACCTCGTGTGGTGAATCCTCACCTTGTTCCTGCCACCTCTCCCAGAGGACTGAACCCCCGGCTTTCCTTGAGAGGCAGGAATCAAGCGAATTGCTGGTGGTTTCCACCAGTTGATACCGAAAGTCACTTTGGTGTTGGCGGTACTTAAAAGGTAACTCGTCGTCAGAGGGCGTTCTGCCGTCGCGGTGGTTAATCGTCCCGTTGTGCGGAGAGCGTGCTTCCAAGGTGTACTTGCCGTTCGGAGACGTGGCCTCGCAGTCAGCGTATAAAATGACGGTCATCGGCTACTCCCTCACCGGGGACACGTGGGTTTGATGCACCGCAACTGCACCGAACCCTATGAAACGAACCGCATTCCAGGAAAAATCCAGCCGACTCTGATTTGTCGTTAACGCCGCAACGGTAATCGGTTGCGGCAAAAAATCCTACCGATCAATTTCGCCCATGACGATGTCGAGCGACCCCACGATGGCGGGGATATCGGCGATCAGGCAGCCCTCGCACAGCTTCTCTGTGACCGACAAATTGCAGAAGCTGGAGCTCTTCGCCCGGGCCCGTGCAGCCAAAGTCGATCGCCGTCTCGCGCTCCATGATCCCCAGTCCGGCGGACCGCTAGATGACTCTCTCTTATACACATCACACGCTGCCGACGAGTG
>JBEGMZ010000286.1:0-2915 GCA_041182745.1 Acidobacteriota bacterium | reverse complement strand
AATCCGCACCGACGCCACGACTCCCGGTGGTTCTCCCGGCGGCTGTGCCCGGCATCGTCATCACCGATCCTCTGACCCCCTTCTTTAACCAGCAGCGGTACTATTCGCGATGGGACTCTTTCCGGCTGGTCGACACTGGTCAATCACCACCATCCCCAAGGCTGAGATGAGGAGAGCCAAGGAGGCACTATGAAAGTTGAGACGGGCGTCATCGCCGCTGCCGGCTCAGGAACCCGGATGCTGCCAGTCACGCTCGGGTACCCGAAAGAGCTGCTCCCAATCATCAACCAACCGGCGATTCAGCTCATTATCGATGAGTTTGTCGACTCCGGGATCAGACGGATCGTCATCGTCACGGGTGAGAATCCCGCTCCACTCCACCGTCAATACCAGCGTGAGGGCCTGCCACCAGCCGGGAAGTACGCGGCTCTCGACCAGTTTGTCGAGAAGCTGTCCGGGATCGAGATCATCTTCGAACCGCAGGTCGGGCCCTACGGAAACGGGACTCCACTGCTGGTCGCCAGCAGGTATCTCACGGCCGGAGAAGGGTTTATTTATGCCTATGGTGACGACATCCTCCGCACTCAAAACCCTTTCACGCGACAGTTGATCGACCGCCACAACGAGACGGGAACCCTCGTTGTCGGGACGCAGGCGGTACCGTGGGAGGACGTCGTGCGCTATGGCGTTGTTGAGTTCCGCGAGGGCAGCGACAGCATAATGAGTGACGTCGTCGAGAAGCCGACCCGCGAGGAGGCAAAGTCGAACCTGGTCATGTTCGGTCGATTCTTATTGAATGAGCAGATAGTCCGGATTCTGCGGGAGATTCCGCTTGGAAAGTCAGGGGAGCTCTGGCTGACCGATGCCGTTCGCGAATATGTCCGGCGCGGAGGCGAGGTCGTAACGCAGCCGGTAGTTGACGGGGAGTGGCTAACCATTGGCGACCCCATCAACTACCTGCAGACCCTGATCGAGTACGCCCTCGACGACGACGAGATCCGGGCGGTGATCGAGAAGCGGATCAGGGCGCGGTGGCCGGGTTGAGCTCCCGCGCGGTCAGCGCTTCGACTCCGAGATAGGGGATGAGGGCCGACGGCACTCTGACCGTGCCATCCGCCTGCTGGTAGTTCTCAAGAATCGCGAGCCACGTCCGGCCAACCGCCAGACCTGATCCATTGAGGGTATGAACCAGCTCGGTCTTCGTCTTTCCATCGCGCCGGAAACGAATCTGGGCGCGACGGGCCTGGAAGGACTCACAGTTTGAGCAGGAAGAGATCTCGCGGTACGTGCCCTGGCTCGGCAGCCAGACCTCGATATCGTAGGTCTTGGCCGATGAGAAGCCCATATCGCCAGTGCAGAGGGTGATGACCCTATACGGGAGTTCAAGCAGTTGAAGGACGCGTTCGGCGTTTCGGGTCAGCTCTTCAAGGGCTTCGTAGGAGTCCTCGGGTCGGGTCAGCTTGACCAGTTCGACCTTATCAAACTGGTGCTGACGGATCAGACCCCGGACATCGCGACCGTAGCTTCCGGCCTCAGAGCGGAAGCAGGGCGTGTAGCCAGTGTAGCTGATGGTCAGATCCTTCTCCGAGAGAATCTCGTCACGGTGGAGGTTGGTGAGCGGAACCTCGGCGGTTGGAATGAGATAGAAGTCGCGCTCGTCGCGCAACTTGAAGAGATCAGCCTCGAACTTCGGTAACTGGCCGGTGCCAAACATCGAGGCGGCGTTAACAATGAAAGGCGGAAGGATCTCGGTGTAGCCGTGCTGGCTGGTGTGAAGATCGAGCATGAAAGCGATGAGAGCCCGCTCCATCTTCGCGCCAAGACCACTGAGAACGGCAAAGCGGGAGCCAGTCACCTTGGCGGCACGCTCCTGGTCCAGTATTCCGAGGCTGGTTCCAAGATCGATATGGTCTCGTGGGTCGAACCCCTCGGCGGCAAAGTCGCGGGGCGTCCCCCAGCGACGGGCTTCCTGGTTGCCCGATTCGTCACTCCCCACCGGTACGGAGTCATGCGGGAGGTTTGGGATGTTGACGAGAATGGCTCGAAACTCGCTCTCCAGTTCTTCCAGCCGGGCCTCGATCGTCCTGTTCTTCTCGGTCAGGGAGCGGGACTCGGCCTTGAGCCCTTCCGCCTCATCCCGGCGTCCTTCACGCATGAGAGCGCCAACTTCGCGACTGATGCGATTGGCGGCGGCATTCAGGTCATCCCGCTCGCGGATCAGCGCGCGCCGCTCGATATCGAGACGGGTAAAGTCTTCGAGCAGCGACGGATCGAAGTTGCGGTGCGCCAGCTTCTGTCTGACGAGGTCAAGGTTTTCACGCACATAAGTGACATCAAGCATTCTGGATGATCCTCTTGAATGGGGTAAAAACGGAAGAATAAACCAAAACAGGAGGGTTGGACAACAGGATCGACGGGGGCAGTGCGACCAGCGAATCCAATTATCCGGCCCGGCAGGGACTATGAAAATCGCAATCATTGGAGCAGGTCCGGCAGGAGCGCATCTGGCACACGAGCTAAGCTGTCGGGGAGCAGAAGTCGATCTCTATGATGCCCGCGAAGCGTGGGAGAAGCCGTGCGGCGGCGGGGTAACCTCAAAGGCACTGGCGGAGTTCAGCTTTCTGCAGCAGAGCAACTCCCCACGCCGAATGATCTCCGTGCTGCGGCTGATGTCGGCGGCCGGGCGAGAGGTGACCGTTCAGCCACGGGCCGACTTCGCGATCTACTCTCGGCGTGAGCTGGGAGAACTGTTGCGGGAGCGTGCGATACGTGCCGGTGCGGTGATGCGGCAGGATCGGGTCGAGAAGACGGACCGAAAATGTGGAAAGTGGGTCGTTGAAGCAGCGAGTGGTCAGCGAAAGGAGTTTGATCTGCTGGTTGGAGCCGACGGAGCGAGCAGTGTGATTCGCCGGAGG
>JBEGMZ010000285.1:0-5772 GCA_041182745.1 Acidobacteriota bacterium | reverse complement strand
AAGATGAGCGATAACGACAATCTTAACGGTGAGGGCGGGACGGAGATACCGATCACAATTAATGTGACGGACAAGCGTCGGGTCACGCCTGATGGCGGGGCAGCCGCCACCACCGGCGACGAAGACCCTCCGGCCGAGACCGAGAGCATCCCGGCACGCCCCACCATCGACGAGCTTGAGGTGCGACTGCGTGAGGCCGATGAGAAGCGGGCCGAGGCGGAGCGGCAGGCCCGGGATCTCAATGAAAGGTTCCGTTCAGTTCGCAACCAGTTGCAGACTGAGGCCGATGAGCAGCGGCAGCGGATGCAGCGCAACTTCGACCAGCGCCTCGAGGCCGCCCGCGGTGATATCGTCGCCGGCCTCCTCGACACGCTCGATAACCTCCAGCGGGCAATCCTTGCCGCCGAGGGGGGAGAGCGGCATGAGGTCGATTTCGAAGCCTTCCTCGGAGGTGTTCGTGCAACCCTCCAGCTCTTCGAGGCAAAGATGCAGTCACTCGGGCTGGCCCGTGTTCCGGCGAAGGGTGAGGACTTCAACCCGGAACTCCACGAGGCAGTCGAGATGGTTCCGGTCACATCCGAGCTCGATAACAAGGTGATTGAAGAGTATCAGGCCGGGATTCGTTTCGGCGAAAGACTGATCCGCCCCGCCCGCGTTCGCGTCGGTCGGGCTGAGCGCTCCTGACAGCCGGTCTTTTCGCCCGGTCGTTTCACGCCGATGAAAGAAATACAACTTTTTAACCAAAAGGAGACTATAAAGTGGCTAAGGATCTGAAGTTCAGGGAGGAGGCCCGCCGCGCCATGCTCGATGGAGTGAATGTGCTGGCCAATGCGGTTCGGGTGACAATGGGACCGCGCGGGCGGAACGTGGTGATCGACAAGAAGTTCGGCTCACCCCTCGTGACCAAGGATGGAGTGACTGTCGCCAAGGAGATCGATCTCAAGGACAAGTTCCAGAACATGGGAGCGCAGATGGTGCGCGAGGTCGCTTCACGGACCAACGATCAGGCGGGTGACGGCACGACGACGGCCACGGTTCTGGCCCAGGCAATCTTCCGCGAGGGACTGAAGAACGTCACCGCCGGCGCCAATCCAATGCATATCAAGCGTGGGATCGATCGTGGCGTTGTCGCGGCGGTCGCTGAGATTGCCAGCCTCTCCAAGAAGGTGCGTGAGCGGGCGGATCTTGCCAATGTCGGCACGGTGGCCGCCAATGGTGATCGGCAGATTGGTGACCTGATCGCCGAGGCGATGGAGCAGGTGGGCAAGGATGGCGTGGTCACCGTCGAGGAGGCCAAGTCGATCGAGACCAGCCTCGATATCGTCGAGGGAATGCAGTTTGACCGGGGCTATGTCTCCCCTTACTTCATTACCGATCAGAACAAGATGGAGGCGGTCCTCGAAGAGCCGCTGATTCTGCTCTGCGAGAAGAAGGTCTCGTCGATGCACGAACTCTTTCCGATCCTGCAGCAGGTGGTCCAAAATGGCCGCACCCTGCTGATCATCGCCGAGGATGTTGAGGCCGAGGCCCTCTCGACGCTTGTTGTCAACAAGCTGCGTGGGGCGATCAAGGTCGCGGCGGTCAAGGCCCCGGCCTTCGGTGACCGGCGCAAGGCAATGCTCGAGGATATCGCGATCCTGACCGGTGGAAAGCTCATCTCTGAAGATCTTGGCATCAAGCTCGAGAACATCACGCTCGAGGATCTCGGTCGCGCCAAGAAGATCATCATCGACAAGGACAATACGACCATCATCGAGGGCGCCGGAAAGAAGAGTGACCTCCAGGGTCGTATTTCGACTATCCGGAAGCAGGTCGAGACGACCACCTCCGACTATGACCGCGAGAAGCTGCAGGAACGGCTCGCCAAGCTTGCCGGCGGTGTCGCTGTCATCAGGATTGGGGCGGCGACCGAGTCGGAGATGAAGGAGAAGAAGATGCGGGTCGAGGACGCGCTCAACGCGACCAAGGCGGCCGCGCAGGAGGGCATCGTCCCGGGCGGCGGGGTTGCACTGTTGCGGGCGGCGAAGGTGGTCGAAGCGATCGAGGCGACTGGCGATGAGAAGACCGGCCTCGACATTCTGCGCCGTGCCATGGAAGAGCCGATGCGTCGGATCGCTGAGAACGCCGGCCAGGATGGCAGCCTCATCGTCGGCACCATCCGCCGTGAGAAGAAGAACGTCGGCTACAATGCCGCCACCCGCCAGACCGAGGATCTCCTCGCGGCTGGTATTATCGACCCGGCGAAGGTTGTCCGAACTGCGCTCCAGAACGCGGCCTCGATCTCCGGATTGCTGCTCACGACCGATGCGGCGATCACTGATCTGCCGGATGGCGACGCCGCTCCCCCCATGCCTGGTGGCGACATGGGCATGTAGACCTCCGGGTCGCAGTCTCAATCCCGGACAGCCCCGGAGGATCACTCCAGGGCTGTCCAATCTGCCTGCGGGGTGCCGCTCCTCACACCCGCCGGCTCCGGAAAGAGGCCGCGAGTTCGATGGTTGTTAAGCTGAGAGTGGATCTGTTCCGTCAGGTGTCGTTCAGACCTGGCACCTGATGGCGGGTCCGATTGATCGAAATACAAGGCTCTGTGCGGGCGGTGGTCGGCACAGAGCCGCTCTTGAGTGGGGTAATTGCCGTGTTTGACCTGGGCCCAATGACTGACAAGTTCTCTGAATCGGGACAGAAGGTGATCTATCGTGCGATCGAGGAATCGAAGGGGCGCGATCACAACTTTCTGGCGGTCGAGCATATCTTCACCGCCCTGAGTGAGGTAGAGAGTTCCCTCTACCACGAGTCCCTCAATGCGATCGGAATTGACACCAAGGCCGTTCGTCACCTGCTCGAACAGGAGTTGTCCAAGAGTCGCCAGTATGTCGGTAAGAAGATGTATATCGCCGATACTACGCGGGAGCTCTTCAACCGTGCGCTCAAACGGGCGCGGCAGAATTCGCGCCAGCAGATCGAATCATACGACCTCTTCGTGTCACTCTTCTCTGACCCGAACGGCATTCCGGCTGAGATTCTGCGCCGGCTTGGAGTCGATCCAATGCTCGCGACCGAGAATATCGTGCAGCGAATCAAGTCACGCGAAGAGCAGACCGAGGTCCTGCGCAAGAAGTATGAGCTGCCACCCTACCTGAAGCATTTCGGAACCTCGCTCAACAAACTGGCCCGGCAGGACAAGCTGCCCCCAACCATTGGCCGTGAGCGGGAGATTCAACAGATGATCGAGATCCTCTGCCACCGCGAACGGGCCAATTCACCGATGTTGGTGGGTGAACCGGGGGTTGGCAAGACGGCCGTCGTCGAGGGGCTCGCCCGTCTGATCGAACTCGAGCCGCAGAAGGTTCCGGCACGACTTCGTAATGCCCACATTGTCCAGCTTCAGATGGCCGGGATTGTGGCTGGGACCATGCTCCGGGGTATGTTCGAGGAGCGACTGCAGGGGATTATCAACGAGGTCAAGGAGCGAACCGATCTGATCCTCTTTGTTGACGAGGCCCATACCATCATTGGCGCCGGTTCGGCGCTGGGCGCTTCATCCGACGCCGCCAACATGTTCAAGGGGGCGCTGGCCCGCGGCGAGCTCCGGATCATCGGCGCGACGACGCTTACCGAATATAAGGAGTATATCGGCGAGGATGAGGCCCTTGCCCGCCGCTTCCGCCTGGTTCGGGTCGATGAACCCTCGCTGGTTGAGACACGCCAGATCCTCGAAGGGGTGCGGCCACGGCTTGAGCGCAACTACTCTGTCCGGATCACGGATGCGGCGATCGATACCGCGCTCGAGATGGCTCCGCGTTACATTCGCAACCTCCATCTTCCGGATAAGGTGATCGGCTGGCTCGATACCGCCTCGGTCAAGGTTGAGATAAACGAGCCGCAGCACCTCCAGGTGCTGCCCGAACACATCATCGAAGTGATCTCGCAGGAGTCGAAGATCCCTCGTGACCTCATCTTTCGTGAGACTGGAGACCGCTTCCGCGACATTGAAAATGTCCTCTCCCGCCGGGTCATTGGTCAGGTCGATGCCGTGCGTAGTGTCGCCCAGCGGCTTCGGCTCAACAAGGGGCCACTCAAGGAGAACTTCTATAAGCCGGATGGGGTGCTGCTCTTCCTTGGTCCGACGGGTGTTGGCAAGACTGAGCTCGCCAAGGCGGTCGCCGAGGCGATGTTCGGTGACGAGGAGAAGATGGTTCGTATCGACATGAGCGAGTACCAGGATGGCACGGTCGCGATCGAGAAGCTGATCGGAATGCCACGCGGCATTGTCGGCTCGGAACGTGGCGGTATTCTGACCGAGCGGCTGCGCGAAAATCCATACACCGTGCTGCTTCTCGACGAGATCGAGAAGGCCTCGCCCTACCTGCTCAACCTCTTTCTGCAGGCCTTTGACGAGGGATGGCTGACTGACGGGCGTGGCAAGAAGGTCTATCTCTCTGACACGATTGTCATTATGACCTCCAACCTCGGCTCCGAGAACTTTAAGAAATATATGAAACCGCTTGGGTTCGGACTGAAGACGACGACCGATCTCGATGAGATCAAGCGGGCGGTGATGCAGTCGGCTGATCAGCGGTTCTCGCCGGAGTTTCGCAACCGCATCGACGAGATAGTGGTCTTCTCGCCTCTGACCCAGGATGAGGTGAAGCAGATTGCGCGCCTCTACCTCGCCTCACTGGCCCGCCAGATGGAACGGCAGGGACGGCGACTGCGGATCACTGAATCGGCGATCGACCGGATCGTCGAGGTCGGATTCAGCGTCACCTATGGGGCGCGTTTTCTGAAACGGACGATCGACGAGAAGGTCAAGCTGCCAATTACCAGTCTGTGGAACGGTTTCAGCGGCTTTGTGGTCGATGTCGCCGAGGGAGAGATTGATGTGAGAGGCGAGTAGACCTCAGCCCAGTGACCATAAAGTGAAGCGGAAGTTAACTATGACAAGCCGGAAGGAAAGGAAAGAAGGGAACAAGTTGATGAGAAGAAATCTGCCTCCGATTTTTCGGTCAGCCCTCGCAGCGCTGATCATTCTCGGCGTGGCTGTTCACGCCGCGGCGGCCCAGTCGCTGCCGAAAGGTGCAACCCGTGTCACCTCGGTCGAGGGCATCACCGAGTACCGGCTGCCGAATGGGCTGCGGGTGCTGCTCTTTCCCGATCCAACCAAGCAGACGATCACCGTCAATATTACCTACCTTGTCGGGTCAAAGCACGAAAATTACGGTGAGACCGGCATGGCCCACCTCTTGGAGCATCTCGTCTTCAAGGGAACCCCAAAGCATCCGAACATTCCACAGGAGCTGACCGAGCATGGGGCACGACCCAACGGGACGACCTGGTATGACCGGACCAACTACTTTGAGACCTTTGCCGCGACGGAAGAGAACCTCCGCTGGGCACTCGACCTTGAGTCGGATCGGATGGTCAACTCCTACATTGCGAAGAAGGATCTCGATAGCGAGATGACTGTCGTGCGGAACGAGTTCGAGTCCGGTGAGAACAGTCCGTTCCGGGTGCTGCTTGAGCGGGTCTTCTCTTCGGCCTTCCTCTGGCATAACTATGGCAAGTCGACCATTGGCGCCCGCTCGGATATCGAGAATGTACCGATCGACCGGTTGCAGGCCTTCTATCGTAAGTATTATCAACCAGATAACGCCGTGCTTCTCGTGGCCGGCAAGATCGATGAAGCCAAGACGCTTGCGCTCGTCGATCAGTACTTCAGCGCGATCCCGAAGCCGGAGCGCGAGATTCCAAAGATCTACACTGTCGATCCGG
>JBEGMZ010000284.1:0-4322 GCA_041182745.1 Acidobacteriota bacterium | reverse complement strand
ATCACGGGGAGGTTGCCATTGGTGCGACCCGCCTTCAGGCAACCGGAAGGCTTGGGCTCCCCGCAAAGTCGGAGGCTGGTCTGCTGATCGATCTCACCCTCGAAGGGCGCGGAGTCGTTCTTGAGAGTCTGCTCGAATCGGCCAGTGCCCTCGGTTTTGGACCGCCGGCGGGAACAAAGGCGGCTGGAACTGCCGACCTCCGGATGCGTCTCCAGGGCGAGGAGTCCGATCCTCCACGTCCCTCCCTCACCGGAGAGCTTGTCGTACGAGGTCTGCGCTTTGAGAGCGGCTCGTTACCGCAGCCGGTCGAGGTTACTGAGCTGAAGCTGACCGCCACACCGCAGGAGCTGAGTCTGGCCCCGTTTCGAACCGCGCTTGGCACCCGCTCCACACTTGCCATCAACCGCTTCGTCCTGAGCAACTACCGGCTCCGGCCAATCCTCGCACTTGAGGCCCGAACAGACGAGGCCCGCCTCGAGGATCTGCTCAAGGTTGCCGAGTCCTTTGGCCTGCGCCCGGATCTGAAAGGCGCCGGTCTGATCACTCTCAGCGCCGGACTTGAGGCGACACTTGAGCCGACGCTGGTGCTCACCCGGCTCAGCGGAAGTGGGCGGCTTGCCGGGGCAACACTCGAAACCTCGGCTCTGACCCGTCCAGTAAATGTCTCCAATCTCGATCTTGCCTTCTCCGGAGATACCGCCCGACTGGACAAACTTGCCGCGACCATCGGGTCGAGCACTCTCTCCGGCACGGTTGAGATCGGAAACTTCAACCGTCCACGAATCGGTTTTGACCTCCAAGCCAACCAACTCTCGGTGTCGGAGATCAGCTCACTGATCAGGGACCAACCCGGGCAACCGGCCGCGGAGACGGCTGCCGGGCTCTCCGCATCAGGTCGGCTCACCGTTGGTCAGCTGATGCTCGATGGTCTGACCGCGAGGAACGTCGAGACCCGGATCAGTTATCGCGACCGGATTCTGACTCTCGACCCGCTCAGTCTCGGACTTGCCGGTGGAACCTGGCGCGGATCGCTCCGGCTCGACCAGCGTACTGCGGCCATCGCTCTCAAGGGCCGGTTGGCGAGTGTCGAGGTCAATCAGCTTCTCAGCGCAGCCGGGCGGCCGAGTCCTCTCTACGGCCGTCTCGATGGCCAGATCGACCTCCGCGGTCGAAACCAGAGCGGGGATGGCGCTGACCTCGTCAGAACCCTCACCGGCAATGGGCAGGTCAGCATCAGCGAGGGAAAGATCACCAGTTTCGACCTGATGAAGCAGGTTGAGACGATCGGTCGGTTTGTCAACCTTCCAACCGGTGGGGCCGCCACCGCCTTTCGCCTCCTTCGAACCAATCTTCGCTTTGAGCCGGGTGTCGTGCGTACCGACGCCCTTCAGGTCACCATGACCGACCTCTCCGCCACCGGTGAGGGACTGATCCGCCTTGGTGATCCGGCGGTGATCGACTACTCGATTCTTGCCCGTCTCAGCCCTGCGCTGACCCGACGCATCCTTTCCGGCCGCTCAGGGCGGGCTGATGACCCGGCCACTCTTCCGCTGGAGCAGTCCGACCAGACACCGACGACGGGAGGGCTCAGCCGGCTGGTCGGCACTTTCTTTACCGAGAGAGAGTCGCTGGTCATTCCACTGCGCGTCTCCGGTCCGGTCACCGGCCCGAAGTTTGGTCTTGACGCTGAGACCCTCCGCCAGCGCGCGACCGGCTCAATTCTCGAGAATCTGCGCCAGAAGGTTCCCGGTCTGCGGAACGATCCAACTACTCCGCAGACTGATGGAACGAAGAAGCCCTCGCCGGCCGACGCCATTCAGGGTATCATCGACCGTTTCAAGAAGAAGAAACCTGGCGAACAGCCATAACCGTCGCCATCCGGTAAATACTGTTGTCATGAGTGGCAGAGATGAGAGTGGCAGAGATGAGAGATGAACTGTACCTTGAGATAATCGCCTGCAGTGTCGCCGATGCCGTTGCCGCCGAGCAGGGGGGCGCCGACCGGATCGAGCTGATCAGCCACTACGATGTCGGTGGTCTCACCCCGCCGCTTGAGCTGGTTCGTGCGGTCGTGGCTGCCGTCAGCATCCCGGTGCGTGTCATGCTCCGCGACCGGGAGAGCTTCTTTGTCACCGACGAGACGGAGCGTCTCGCGCTCCGCCGCACCGCCCGTGAGCTCTGCCGCCTTCCGATCGATGGGCTTGTCCTCGGCTTTCTCCGTCGGACAGATCCGAACGGTCGGCCAGAGATCGACCTCGAGCTGGTCGAAGAACTGCTCGACGCCGCCCCTGACCTCCGCGTCACCTTCCACCGGGCCTCCGAGGCCCTGCCTGACCCGGGGATGGCAATCGAGGCTCTGCGCCCCTACCCGCAGATCGACACCCTCCTTACCAGTGGCGGACCCGAGCCCTGGGCCGCGAAGGTTGATCGACTCAGCGGCTGGGTATTTCGTGCTGCCCCCGAAAAGACCATCCTCCTCGGTGGCGGAGTCGATGAGGAGGCGATCCGGGCACTTCGTCCGGTAACTCCGCTGCGAGCCTTCCACCTTGGGCAGGCTGTCCGTGCTGGTCGTCAGATCGATGGCCCGGTCGTCGCCGCCGAAGTCTCGCGTTTCGCCGACCTGATTGCCTCATCCGGACCCTCCGACTGACTCACTGTCTCCCCCCTCCCCGGCATCAATGCCCACTCTCCTTTCCGAGAAATATCCCGAACTCAAAGACGAACCCCGCCTTTCCATTCGACCTGTGGTTTGGGATCTTGTATCCAGCCACGATCACGGTTCGACTTGTCGGGTGGTAGAGAATGCCCGGCGTCACAAAACCGAAATCGTGCCGACCGGAGAACCATTCGGTCGTCACCATCCACCTCCGGCCGATCCGGTGTTCAACTCCACCAATGAAGTGCACCGTGTCCTTCTTGAAAAGCTCGTCAGTTCCTCCGCTGATCCCGGCGGTTATCCGGGTGCCTGCACGCGGCAACCGAAAACTTCCGTGCCCATAACTGAAGCTTCCAATCCCACGCCCGGTCGTTGAGAAGATGATCATCTGACCAAGTGTCAACTGTGCTTCTCGCACCACCCGCGATCCGCGGAAGAGCGGAAGACCGGTCTTGAATCCAACTCCGACTGCCGTATTCGGCACTCGTGGGAGACCGCTGTTGTAGGTCGTCAAGGCCAGCTCCGTCCCCTTTCCGACGCCATACGTCAGGAAGTTGGTACCGTACCAGTAACGACCTGGTTCCCACCCGCGCGTCTGAGTCTCGTGCATCAGAAAGACCTGACCCCGCGGGGTAATATCTGCTGATGGCATGTTGATGATCGCCTGTTGGGCCTTCGCTTCGACCGCCGACAAGATCAGAAAGACCGTCAAAAGATGTTTGCTCAAGCCTGACAAAATTTCCCCTCCTTCCCAATCCTACTTTCGGTTGGCCTTTCTAATAGCCAGTCTGCCTGTCAACCGACAAAATCGGAGTTCTGAGCAACATGCGTGCCTGACCGATATCCGGTCTTCGCCGTCGCGGCTTGAGGTTTGCAACGGTGATCGCAACCCCCAGCCGCTGCAATTTCAACCGCAGGAGGGGCAGAAATGCTGACGGACTTGGAGATCAATATCGGAGTCGGCTATCCTGACGCTCGCGCTGGTGGGGCAGTTTTGACGATGATTGCTGGCAAGATGCCTCAACCCGCTATAATATGAGGGGTGATTGTTCCAGGCCGCTCATTATATGGCCTGAAATATATGGCCTGAAATTGTTCTGAATCCGGTCTCGCATATGTCCGGATCTTCATTCGAACAGAGGTGCTATCTGCCGCATCGTTGGGCGGGTCTCCTGATCTTGATTGCCGATGGTTGAAGACTTTGCAACCCGTAACGCCACAATCATTACTGAGTTGTGGTCCGGGGTAACCAATCCCTACAGTGTCACCGAGCGGGAGTTTGTCGGGCGACTGGCGTCGGTCATAGCCGGTGTGGCGTCAAAGAACTCTCCGGCCCCTGCGGCTGACAGTGGGGACGGGATGGCTCCCGAGCCGGAAGGTGACCGCCAGTTGCTGGCTACCATCCGGCCTGGCGAGCTCTGCCTGGCCATCGCCTGTGAGAAGGGAGACGAGATCGCCTGGCGTGACTTCGAGACCGCCTATCGCTCATCGATGATCGCTGCCGCCCGCGTCCTGACCCGGGATGATGCCGAGGCCGAGGATCTGATCCAGTTTGTCTATGGCGAACTCTACGGAATCCGTCAGGATGGTGACCGTCGCCTGAGCAAGCTTGCCCACTACTCGGGACGGGGTTCCCTCGGCGGCTGGCTTCGGGCCGTTGTCTACC
>JBEGMZ010000283.1:0-8842 GCA_041182745.1 Acidobacteriota bacterium | reverse complement strand
CCCTGATGCCGTCAATAAAGTTTGCTCCCCGGACTGTGATAACGGTCTTCGATCCACTTGCATTCAGTGTTGAAGGCTCAACACTCTCAAGTTTTGGAAGAAGATCAGCAGGCGGATCGAGGCGAACCTCGCCGGCCGCGTAGACTACCGGCAGTATGTTGGCAGATGAATCGACCACCTCACGGGCTACCGGCTGATCGATCAGTCCGATTGTCGTGTTGTTGACGGTTCCGCCATTCGGAACGGCAAAGACGATCCTCACAATCTGGCGCACTCCGCTCTGGAACGACTGGTTGGTTGGAAGAGCCAGTCCGATTCCAAGGCGGCCCTGGGCAAGTTGGCTGGTATTGACATTGACAATTGCACCAGCCGAGTCGGATCCGGCCAGTGTCCGAAGGTAGTTCATCTGGCTGATGTCGAAGACAAGGCTGAAGCCAATTGCGTTCTCATCACCCTTGGAGACCAGCTCAATGACAAGTTCGTTCTCCTTGCCCCGGCTGAAGAGGTCTGGACGGATCCTGATAGTTCGAACGTCCTGCTCGACTCCTTCGCCGCTATGGATCTGCCAGAGACTGTCGGTTGAAGTGCCGTGCTGGTAGATCTTGACCGCCTGACCACTGGCAGTTGCCGCCTGGCCCGGAACCGATGGACCGCCTGCCGCGACCGGCTGATCCAGTCCCGCCGCGTAACGTCCGGCCAGAACCCAGTCAGCAACCGTCAGTCGCCCATCCCCATTGGTAGTCTTTGGAGCACTGTCGGCTCGCTGAAATTCGCTGCCTTCACTGATGGCGTCAAGGCTGGCAACGAACCGGCCCGTCTGGGTCCAGTCCGCAATCGTCACTCTTCCATCACCATTGCCATACGGACGTGGCATCAGATCAGCCTCAAATCCTGGAATGGCTACTACCGTTCCACCATCATAGCTTCCGATCAACCCGGTGTTGTTTCGGTCAACCAATGAGCGAACAATCGGTCGATCAGCGAACTCGATCCGGCTGGTGCGAAGCTCGGTTGCCGCCGCCAGTTTAAGGTCGACCCGCCCGATCTCAACTAATCCGGCATCGAAGGACTGCCCCTCCGGAAGCCTAATCTCCAGACCAAGTCTCCCCTGTGCCTCTTCTGTCCTGTCTGCTCGCACCTGCGCGCTGGCAAGTGCCTTCCCACTGACAAACACTGGCCCGCTCATTCGCGTGGGATCATACGCCAGACTGAATGCCATCTGATTCTCAGTGCCCTGGGCGGAAAATGTGATCGGCACTGAGACCGTGCTGCCCGGTGCGGCGCTGGCCGCATTCAACTGCAGGCGCCGATCCGCAGAGACGTTGGCCTCGACGATATAACCGCTCGCTCCAGTAACGGCCGAAACCCCTACCAGATACCTCCCACTCGGCAGAGCAATTGGTGTCGTAATCTGCTGAACCGGCCCCTTCAACCGCGAGTTTCCAAGCAGCGTGAACTGTCCCGGAGTCTCCCTCTCCTGCAGTAGATAGAGCGCCAAATCGGCATTGGCATTGTTTCCTGTCAGGCGAAGATCAAGCCGCCGGCTCTCCATCAGATTGACTGCAAAAAGATCCTCGACCGGATCGGCCTGACCAGTGATCATTGTCAATGTCACCCCGGCGGCATCACCTACGGCGACTGAACCGCTTCGCCTGCCCGGTATTCCCAGTGGGACCGCTTGTAACGAGGTCTCATTCGGCTCCACCTCGATCTCCGGCACGCCGGCTGGCAGAACCTGAAAGGTGACCGGACTGGAAGAGCCGCCCAGACCTGTCGGATTGACTACTGTCACGCTTGCCGTTGCGGCCGTGGCAATATCTGCCGCCGTGAGAAAGGCAACCAGCTGCTCTGAGTTGATGTAGGTTGTCGGACGCGACTGCTCGTTCCACCTCACAACCGATTGGCCGGCGTAAAAGTTTCTCCCGTTGACCACCAACGAGAAGGCTCCCCCACCCGCGCTCGCCGAGACCGGATTCAGACTGCCGATGACCGGCGCCGGTGCCGTTGTCTCTCCCATCACCAACAGCGTATAGCTTGTTTGTGCCGTGTTGGCCAGGTCGTCATAGGCCGTCACACCAATAAGGTAGTTTCCGGCCGCAAGTGGAGTCCCAGGTGCAATCCTCTCTGTTGTCGCACTGCCGCTCGAGACTCCGAGCGCCGTCAGAGCTCCGGACAACTCTCGCTGGTAGAGAATGAGGTCGAGATCTGCAGCCGGGTTGCTAAAGCTCAGCTGGATTTCGATCCGCTGGGCGGTCTCTCCGGCAATGCTGAAGCTGAATAGATCCTCGACCCGATCCTTCGGTCCGTTGTTGTACGTGAACTCAACCACCGCCGGGTCACCATACCTCACCGTCCCGGTTCTTTGCCCTGGAACGGTGATCGGGTTGGCCTGCTCTACCGTCTCATTCGGCTCCTGCTCCAACGCGCTCCCCTGCCCACCTGACGCGAACAAACCTGGACCCAAGAGACGGGAAAAGTCGGCCGAAACACTGCTGATGATCAGTAATATCGACGACAATGCCAGTGTCAGTGCCGTCAATGCTTTAAATGAACGACGCGGAAGACCTGATCCAAATATTTTATGACTCATAATGTTGATACACCTTGCAATGAGAGCGACATCCAGAAACGGGATCATAACCGTCATCCGTCTGTCCATCCGTCGGCCGTGAGGGCTCGCACGAACGGACTATGACCGGCTCAAACCGGCCAGACAGTCTGTTACCAGAAAAGAACTTGTCGTTGGATGTGTGTAGGGTGGGAGCAGCGGCGCCCGCCTGGATTCTTTGTCCGGCGTGACGGCAACGGGGAGTGTTCGGTGAGCAGCACGGGGGGATACCAGCTCTAACCTTCAACCAGCTCGACTCTCAATATAATACAGTTTCGTCTTTTCCAGAAAGAAAATTTTTCGAGTCGAAAAAGTGCGTCGTCCGCGATCACCCTTCGGCGAGACGGCTGTGACGGCGACCGTACGCAAAATAGAGCAAAAGCCCAACCAGCAGCCAGATCAGAAATCTGGCCCAGTTTGTCCAGCCAAGCTCTGTCATCAGGTAACCGCAGGTAGCCAGCCCAAGCACCGGGATGAGTGAATGCGACCGGCGATAGCAACTGACGACAAGAAAGCCAATGAGCACCAGATAGGTGAGCAATGGAATGCGATGCCTGAACACTTCCCAGGCACCAGCCCCTGGATTGGATGGATCCGTCAGGCTGAAGAAGCCGATCACTGATGCCCGGTCAAAGAAAATGAACCAGCCCGCCCCGAGCAGAACAAGTGCCGGGAAGATTATCTTTGAGTTGATGTATGGGGTACGAAATCGGCGCTCTATCCGCTGATCCGACTTGTCGAGAATGAGTACTCCTCCACAGACCAGCACAAAGGCGAAAAGGGTTCCGATACTGGCCAGATCGGTCACCTCGGTCAGGTTCATAAAAAGGGCTGGTACGGCGACGACAAACCCGGTAACGATAGTTGAAAACCAGGGGGTGCGGAATCGAGGATGGATCGCTGAAAAGATCGGCGGCAAAAGTCCGTCGCGACTCATCGCCATCCAGATGCGCGGCTGCCCCAGCTGAAAGACAAGCAGTACCGTTGCCATCGCGATCACTGCGCTGAACGCGATGATGAACGAGACCCAGCTCAGATTTGCTCCCTCCGGACCGAAGACAAACGCGAGCGGATCGCCGACTGAGAGAGTCTGATGGTTTACCATCCCGGTCAGAACAAGCGAAATCATCACGTAGAGGACTGTACAGATGATGAGCGAATAGATCATGCCGGCCGGCAGATCACGCTGTGGATCCCGACACTCCTCGGCGGTGGTCGAGAGCGCGTCAAAGCCAATATAGGCGAAGAAGACTCCCGATACCCCCTTCAGAACACCGGCGATCCCGTTGGGCGCAAAGGGACTCCAGTTTTCCGGCTTGACATAGTATGCACCCAGCACGATCACCACAAATATCACGAGCAGTTTGATGACAACCATCAGGTTCGAGGCACGTTTCGACTCGTGAATACCAACATAGACCAGGGTGGTGATAACTACCACTATCGCGAGGGCCGGAAGGTCACAGACCAGCCGCAACTGCCCGATCACCGGCGCCGCATCCCAGGCCTGCCAGGCTTCGACCGTTGCCGCCATCCCCGGCATTTCACCGATCTGCGTCAGGGTCAGTCCACTCCGCAGCAACCCTTCCACCTTCTCAAAACCGCGGGCAGCTGTCAGAAAATCCATCGTAAAATAGGGTGGTATCTTCAGACCATAGCCGGCAATGAGGGTAGTAAAGTAGTCGCTCCACGAAATCGCCACCGCGATGTTGCCAATCGCGTACTCCATGATCAGATCCCAGCCGATGATCCAGGCGATCAGTTCACCGAACGAAGCGTAGGCGTAGGTGTATGCCGACCCGGCGATGGGGAGCATGGAGGCGAATTCAGCGTAGCAGATGGCAGCAAAGCCACACGCAATAGCAGTGAAGACGAAGAGCAGCGCGACGGCCGGCCCACCGTGAAAGGCGGCATTTCCTATGGTCGAGAATACTCCGGCGCCGATGATCGCAGCGATACCCATCGCCGTCAAATCCCACCGGCCGAGCGCCGGCTTCAGGCCGGGAGGACCACCCTTGTCCCTACCTGAAGCCTCAACTCCACTATCAATTCCAAGCCGGGCATCCCGTTGAATCTGCTCGATCGACTTGGTACGCAAGAAGCGCGCTCGGTTCATATTATTCAATCCTCCGTCATCATTTTATGATCACTGAAGATAATGATCACTGAAGAATCGATTAATGCAGACTTTTCCCGCCGGGTGATACCAAAACACGTCTGGAAAAAGGAGTAGTCTGGTGCTTAAAGCACCCTCCAGCCAGATGCAGAGCTTCGAGCCAATCGCAAGTTTAATCAACACCGCCCTGGGTCTACGATTACTTTAGGAAGCGATCCATAAATCTGGTCGAGATATTGCCGGAAATAAAGTCCGGATCATCAAGAATACGCAGATGAATGGGGATGGTGGTCTTGATCCCTTCGACAACCATCGCCTCAAGCGCTCGCCGCATTCGTGCAATCGCTCGTTCGCGCGTACGGTGGTGAACGATCAGCTTTGCAATCAGTGAGTCATAGTGCGGTGGAACGAAATAGCCGTTGTAGATTGCTGTATCAACCCGCACCCCGGGACCGGTAGGCAGGTTCAGTGTGGTAATGCGGCCTGGACTGGGCCTGAAAGTCACCGGATCTTCAGCATTGATTCGACACTCAATCGCGTGGCCAACGAAGATCAGATCCTGTTGTCGAAATCCGATCTCACCCCCAGCCGCTATCCTGATCTGCGCCGCGACAAGATCTGATACTGTCACCTGCTCCGTTACCGGGTGCTCGACCTGAATCCGGGTATTCATCTCCATGAAGTAGAACTTCCCTGATTCGTCCAACAGAAACTCGATGGTTCCAGCGTTCGTGTAGCCGATCCGACGACAGGCCTCGACCGCAATCCGCCCCATCTCCGCCCGCAGCTCCGGACTGACCGCCGGGGAGGGTGACTCTTCAATCAGCTTTTGGTGGCGGCGCTGTACCGAGCATTCCCGCTCTCCGAGGTGAATAACATTGCCCTGGCTATCACCGAGCACCTGAATCTCGATATGTCTGGGGTTTGCGATATAGCGCTCAAGGTAGACACCGCTGTTTCTGAATGCGACCTCAGCCTCCGCCCGTGCCGTCTGATAGGCGTTGAGCAGTTCGGTGTCATTCCAGGCGATTCGCATCCCTCGACCACCGCCCCCGGCAGTCGCCTTGATCATGACCGGGTAGCCAATACGCTTCGCCTCGCGAAGTGCGACCGTCTCATCCTCGACCAGCCCCTGACTTCCCGGCGTCACTGGAACCCCGGCCGCAATCATCGTTCGCCGCGCTTCACTCTTGTCTCCCATCATCCTGATTACGTCAGGCGACGGGCCGATAAAAGTGATGTTGCACTCCCGGCAGACCTCGGCAAAATGCGCGTTCTCAGATAGAAAACCGTAGCCGGGATGAATTGCATCAACATTGGTGATCTCTGCCGCCGCAATGATCTGTGGAATGTTGAGGTAACTCTGCTGTGATGAGGCAGGACCGATACAGACGGCCTCATCTGCATATCGAACGTGCAATGAGTCTCGATCTGCTTCCGAATGCACAGCGACCGTTTTGATTCCCAGTTCACGGCAAGCCCAGATTATCCGACAGGCGATCTCACCACGATTGGCGATCAGTATTTTCTTGAACATAAGTCGCTCGGGTTGCTGGTCAATCCGGAAAGGGGGGTGAAAAAAGGTCTCCCCGTACCGGAACGCAGCCCGTTCCCATCCATCACTGAAGCTTCAGGCCGAACAGCGGCTGGCCATACTCAACCGGCTGGCCGTTGTCGACAAAGATCTTCGCCACCACCCCCAGCGCGTCCGACTGAATCTCGTTCATGAGCTTCATCGCCTCGATGATGCACATAGTCCGACCAATCTCTACCGTATCCCCGGCTTTGACAAAACTCTCCGCAGTCGGTGAAGGTGATCGGTAGAAAGTACCGACGATCGGTGAGGTTATGATATGGAGCTTCTCTTCAATCGCCTTCTCGGCCGCCAATGGCTCTGCCGCCACCGATGCGGGTGGTGGCGCTGACGCAACTACCTGGACCGGCGTGGAAACCTCCGCCTGAACAAGCCCTCCCTTGTGCAGCCGCAGACGAAAATCACCTCGCTCAAGCTCGAACTCGTTGAACTGTTTCTCCGAAATCAGCTCGATCAGCTCTTTGATCTCCGTCAGACCAAGATGTTCTCCGGACAGATTCTCAACCACCGGATCACTCGACCGTCCCCCACCGCCCGACTGCCTTCTTCCGGTGGCCTTCGTTGCTTTTAATGTAGCGGCCGATTCGCTGGTTCGACCCGTTCGACGTTCTGTTTTCTTCATACTATTCAATGGAAAAGCCTCAACCCCACGAAACCAATCGCAAGGTTGAGGCTTGGCGCAAAGTCGCTGGAATTGAAGCTTTGCGAACTCATACTGAATAAATGGCTCTCGATTTAACTAACCGGGCATTCACTCCCCTCAAAGGCACACTGGCAATCAGCCCAAGGTGAAGAGCGGAGCGCCCCAGGAGTCTCAGCCTGACCATCAAGAGGCAGTCGAGTTGCTACCCTCGACAAATTCGATCAGTGCCATCTCGGCACCATCGCCCTTGCGCGGACCGAGCTTATAGATCCGGGTATACCCGCCCGGGCGATCGGCAAATCGTTCCGCCAGCTCACCGGTTATCTTGCGCACTGCCGCAACTCCCGCCGTTCGCTCAGCTCCCGGATCGTGCTGGCGGCTATCGTAGCCGGCGTTACCGGCGAAGAAACTGGCGGCTGCCTGCCGCGTCAGATGAAGTGCCGCCTCGGTCGAGCCCGACTCGCGCAGCACGCGCGCGCGCCGACCAAGAGTTATCGCCTTCTCTACGAAGGGACGCAGCTCCTTAGCCTTTGGCAGCGTGGTGACTATCTTCTCATTGAGTACCAGCGATGTGCAGAGATTACGCAACAGCGCCTTCCGGTGGGACGACGTTCTTCCCAGTTTACGATGTGCAACAAGGTGTCTCATGACAACCAGACCTCTTTCCTTCTGCAACCGTGTCCTGTCAGGGAGTGAACACGGCCGGCATTACCAGGATTGTTTCCCTGACTTCTCCACCTGCCCTAGTCGTTATCGATTCTCAACAGGTTACCTTGCTCATCAAAGCGCATTCCAAGGCTCAACCCCATCGAGGTCAGAATATCCTTGATCTCATTGAGAGACTTACGGCCAAAATTCTTGGTCTTCAACATCTCAGACTCGGACTTCTGAACGAGATCACGAATTGTCTTGATGTCGGAGTTCTTCAGGCAGTTATATGAACGGACTGAAAGCTCAAGCTCTTCGACCGACTTGTCAAGGTGGTCATTGATCGGTCCGGCGGGCTTTGGAACGGGAACCACTACGTCCGGAGCATCGCTCTGATCATCATGAAAGTTGATGAAGATGGACATGTGATCCTTGATCAGCTTCGCCGCGAGCCCAATCGCATTCTCCGGGGTGACGCTGCCGTTAGTCCAGACCTCCAGCTGCAGCTTGTCATAGTCAGTATCCTGACCAAGTCGGGCTGCTTCCACTGAAAAGTTGACCTTTTTGACCGGCGAGTGAACCGAGTCGACCGGTATGTACCCGACGGGCAGATCGTCATCGAAGTTGCGATCAGCCGAGACATAGCCACGGCCCCGCTTGAGGCGGAGTTCAATATTCAGCGCGCCCCCCTCGCTCACTGTCGCGATATGAATGCCGGGATCGAGCACCTCGACGTCACCATCCGTCTCGATGTCTCCGGAAGTGAGGTCGCCAGGTTCAAGACGTGAGACCCGCAGCGTCTTCACCTCACCATCGTGCATTCTGAAGGGAATCTGTTTCAGGTTGAGGATGATATCGGTTGCATCCTCCACCACACCCGGTATCGACGAAAACTCGTGCAGCACACCATCGATCCGCACCGCGGTAATCGCCGCACCCTCGATCGAGGAGAGCAATGCTCGTCGGAGGCTGTTTCCAATCGTCGTGCCAAAACCACGCTCGAATGGCTGGGCCGAGAATCGCCCATAGCGATCCGTCATCGCTTCCTTCGCTAAACGCTTCGGCTTCTGGAACCCCGTCCACATGATTGCTTCCACCGCATCTCCCACTGAGCTCTTCTCAGTTGAAATAACACACGTTCGACCACCTCCGGCTCTTTCCGATTTGGTGGTGGTCGAACGGGCGATTCGAAGTTAGCTTACTTGCTGTACAACTCGACGATCAATTGTTCGT
>JBEGMZ010000282.1:0-9174 GCA_041182745.1 Acidobacteriota bacterium | reverse complement strand
ACGCTGTCCGCACTCCAAAATATTCGCTCAACGCGGCCACCTTCCGCGCCGGACTCAATCCGCCAATCTGCGAGATGTGGATGCGGATATAGTCGATCAGCCGATCCTTGATCAATGGCAGATACTCATGCTGCGTATTGAACAACTCTCCCATCGCGATCGGCGTATTGCACTGGCTCCGGAGCAGCCGGAAATGGTCGTTATCCTCGGGTGGAAACGGATCCTCGATGAAGAATGGCCGATACTGTTCGACATCCTTGCAGATCTGAATTCCCTGCTGCAGTGTCACCCGCTCGTGAATGTCGTGAAGAAACTCGACATCATCCCCGAACTTCGCACGCATTCGCTCGAACATCTTCGGTACCATCCGTGAGTACTTCGCCGACTCCCAGATCGCCTTGGGATTGGTTGGCCCGATCGCCTCGTCACTGCCCACCGGCCCGGCTCCGGTACCGCGATTCGGGCCACCCGCCCCATACGTCGCCATACCTTCTACCCCTGACTGAATCCGGACGTGGCGAAACCCCTTCTCCACCGCGAAACGGACTCGATCCTCCAGCTCAACGAAGTCTTTACCCGCCGCGTGAAAATAGCAGTCCGCCCCCATCCGCACCTTGCCACCCAGCAACTGGTAAAGCGGCATGCCGGCCCGTTTGCCCTTGATATCCCAGAGCGCTATATCGACCCCGCTCAGCGCATTGAAGAGAACCGGCCCATTTCGCCAGTATGAACTCATGTACGAAGACTGCCAGATGTCTTCGATCTCATCGACATTGCGGCCGATCAGAAAAGGTTTCAAATACTTCTCAATCGCTGTCTCAACCACCAGCGCCCGCTGAGTGAAGGTCGCACAGCCAAGACCATAAAGTCCCGGCTCGGTAGTCTCGACCTTGACGACCACCAGCCGAATCCGATCCGGCGCGGTAAGAATCGTCTTGATATCACGAATCTTCACCGGCGCCAGTCCGTTGAGCGCCTTTGGCCGCTCCTGCGCAAGCCCCGGCTGTGCCGAAGCCGGAAGCATCGCGGCCCCCCCGACGACTCCAGCCGAAAACATTCGTATCGCGTCTCTGCGTTTCATCTGTCCTCCAATCGATAAAAGAGGGACAGGGCTGAAACCATCCCCATCCCTCCCCCACCTAAAAGTAGAGCTTGAGTCCAAACTGCATCTGGCGTGGCGATCCCGCGCTGACAATGCGTCCAAACGTCTGGCTGGTGATGTTGCTGTCAGGCGGCCCGAGAATCACCCGGTTGAAGACATTGAAGATCTCCCACCGAAAATCGAGCCGGAAACGCTCCGTGAAGTTGAAGCTCTTCTGCACCGAGATGTTCTCGTTCAGGTTGGAGGGGCGTCGCGCCCGATTATTGAACCGCGGGGCGTTGCCGAGAGTGTTGGTCTGCGGAACTACTGCCCCCGCCGCATTGCAGAAGGCCGCGATCGAACAGACCGGGGCGAAGTAGCTGGTAAAGCCTGTTGTCGCCCGGTAGTTCGGACTCGACGGACTATCTGCTACCCAGCCATCCAGCGTCTTGACCAGCGCTGCGCTCCGCCCACCCAGACTGACCGCGCCGCCAGTCAGCTGTATCGGCTGCCCGCTGGTGTAGACGTGTATCGCCGAGAAACGCCAGCCACCAATTACCGCATTTCCAAGCCGCCCGAAGTCATACCTCTTCCCTTTGCCAATCGGCGAGTCGAGAATATAGCTGAACTTGAAGTTGTGCGGCAGATCGAAGGCGCCAACCGACTTCTCCCAGCGACGGTTGTAGTGATCCATCGCCCGTCCACCAGCGTCAACTGCGTCCGTATCGGAGATCAGCTTTGAGAAGACGTAGGATCCCTGCAGGTAGATCCCGTTTGAGACGCGCCGCTCCATCTTGATGATCGCTGCATGGTAGGTCGAGTGACCGCTTCGATCACCATTGCCGCTCCACGTGTTGATGTTTGTATACTGCGGGAACGGTCGCAGTGCCCGATCCAGACTCAGATTACTCGGAAAGGACTGGTAAGGCTTACTGAATCCGGCCGCGGCAACTGCGGCTGAGTCGATTCGCTGATTCAGCAGCGGCTGAATCTTCGGATCGTAAATATACTTCGAGTTGAGCTGGTTGTAATTGAGCAGACCTGACATCAGATGAACGCCAATGCTGGCGTTATATGAGGCCTCAACCAGGAAGTTCCCCGGCAGCTCACGCTGAATCGAGAGCGTCCAGTTCCAGTTCTCCGGCAACCGCGAGACTTCATCATACTGCCACCAGTCGACCTCGGCGTTGGTATTGAAGCCCGGATCGGTACTTGGCGGCTGTGGAACGATATTAGCTCCGTTGACGAAAAACCCGTCATCAAGGCGGAAGAGCCGATTGATGCCGTCGGGTGACGGAAGACTGAAGATCTGAATCGCTCCCGCAAAGTGGGTTGAGCCGGATGTCGTTCGCACCAGCCCAAAGGTACGCCCCGCACCGCCGCGGATCACGGTCTTGTCACTCGGGCTGTAGGCGAAGCTGAAGCGCGGACCGAAACCATTGTACCAGCCCGGCACCAGCGTCCGTTTCCCAACCTCGCCCTGATTGAAACCAGCGAAACGAAGGGCGCCAAGGCGGTTGTCCGCCCGTGGATTTGGCGTATACGGATCAAAGTCACTCCACTTGTCATCACGCTCCAGCGGTGGCAACGTTACTTCATAGCGTAAGCCGAAATTGAGCGTCAACCGCTGGTTGATCTTCCAGTCATCCTGGATATAGGCCGCGTGGCCACGCCAGTACTGACGAACAATTCGATCATTCTCAGTCTGCGCTCCGTTGACCTCACCGAGCAGGAACGAGGCGAAGGCGTTGCCACCGCCAAGGTTCGGGTTGCCGCTCTGTGGGATGCTGGTCTGCGCCCGGCTCACCCGCACCAGCCCTGAAAGAGTCTGCCGCCCGAATCCATTGTAATGAAGTCGCTCCAGCAGATACCCACCCTTGATCGTGTGGCGTCCGCTGATCACCGTCAGATCATCCCCGATCGTGAAGATCGGATTCTCCGATCCATCGCCCGCCGAACCTCCCCACGGATAGTATCCGTCACTCTGAAACTCGACCTGCAACAGATTCTCATCGCAGTTGAAGGCTCCTGGAAGGCAGATTCCCCGGTTCTTCCAACCACCACCAATATTTGGAGTGTAGTTGAACTGTTTCCACCAGTTCACCCCGACGTAAGCATAGTTGACGATATTCGGATTGATGGTCCAGGTATAGTTGACACGCCAGACGTGACTGTCCTGCTTGGTGTAACGAAAATCACTTACCGCGCCAGGCAGCCGCGGGAAACCGTCGACTCCCGGCAGCACCTCGCTCAAACCATAGTTGTAGAGCCCGCTGATCTTATGGTTCTCCGAGAAGTTGTGATCCAGCTTGAGGCTCCACTTCGTCCACGGGAAGAGGGAGCTTCCGGCAAAACTCCGGTAGTTCTGGTTGACATAGGCATAGGTTCCCGGGGCACCTGCCGCATTCGGGTGGACCGTGCTGCCGATGTACTGGAGATACTTCTGGGCAAGGGGGCTGATCCGATTGGTTGGAATCCGGTTGCCCGGGAATGGATCGCGAACAAACCGTGGATTGGCCTCACTGATCGGCCTGGTTGCGTCGTAGGCCGGATTGAGACGGGTCGTTGCCGGATCATAGATCGTCAGCAGGTTTCCACTTGGATCGACCCAGCGCGAGAAGTCACCCTGATACATCTCCGGTGTTGGAACCGAGGTCACAAAGCTATTGGCTCCAGCACGGTTGCGGAACCACTCGGCGGAGACAAAGAAGAAGGTCTTGTTGGTGCCATTGTAGATCCAGGGGATGCGCACCGGCCCACCGATCGTCCCACCAAAATCGTGCTGTTTGAGCACGCTCGTCTTCGTCTCGAAGTAGTTGCGGGCGTCGAAGAAGTTGTTACGACCAAACTCGTAGGCTGTCCCGTGATACTCATTGGTCCCCGATTTTGAGCTGAAGGCAAGCAGTCCGCCCTGCGCCCGTCCCGACTCAGCCTTAAAGCCATTAGTGTCGACCGAAAACTCGGTTATCGCGTCGATCGATGGCGTATTCAGACTTGCCCATTCGGTCGATCCAAAGCGGCTGGTTCCGGAGGATGCACCATCGAGCGTGATCCCCCACGTTCCCCCCTGCCCACCGCCAAGCGAGAAGTTTGACGAGTAACCGGGGCCACCCGTGCCTGCATCACCTCCAAGCCCGATCGGCTTTGCCTCCGGGGTCAACAGCGAAAGGTCGAACGGACTGCGCATCGTTCCACTCACAACCAGCGGCAACTGGTCGATCTGCTTGTTTGAGACCTGGGACGTGATCTTTGCATTCTCGGTCTGGACTGCGGTGCCTCCACCAGAGGCGATCTCAACCACCTCACTCACCTGACCCACTTCCATCGTTACGTTGGCACTCGCCGTATTGCCGATGACCAGTGTCACCGCGGCAATCTCGGCTGACTTGAAGCCGGTGCGCTCAACTCGAACCTTGTAGGTACCAGCCGGGAGCGCGGGAATGACGTAGATGCCATCATTCGATGTCACCGCTGTTGAGGAACTGTTATTTGCCTGGTTGGTTACGGTCACTGTCGCGCCGGGCACGGCCGCACCGTTCGAATCGATGACCGTTCCGGTAATCGTTCCACGATCGGCCTGGGCTAAAGCTGCCGGCAGCGTGGCGAAAAGAACCACCAACACAGTCACCAGCCTGATGATGAAATGGTTTCTCATCGGGTATCTCTCCCCTGTTTTTTCGAAAGGTTGTTTTTGTTTGCTTGGAAATACGGTGTCCACACGGAACATATGAACACCGTCCGCTCTGACGTGCGGAGTGTAGTCAGTCCGACAGTTTGTGTCAATAAAATGAGATCACTTCGACCGGAATAATCGAAGCTTTCTCACCAGGCTGTTCGCGAAGATCAGGGAGAGAACCTTTGTGAAGAGCTTTTCAAAGCCTGCGCTGTAGGGATACCAGATCAGCTCGCGTTTCAGGCCGAAGAGGTCGGTGATTATCACCTGCTGATGGCAGAAGCGACGGATGCCTTCGGCACCGTGGCGCTTGCCGAGGCCGCTCTCCTTGAGACCGCCGGAGGGGGCATCGGTAATGGCGAAACCGACGATGACATCATTGACGCAGGTGATGCCGGCCTCAACACTCGCGGCAAGCCGCTCCCCTTCGCGCCGATCACTGGTCCAGACGCTGGCATTCAGGGCATAGCGTGAGTCGTTGGCAAGCCGCAACGCTTCGGCCTGATCACGAACCACCATGATTGGCAGCACGGGACCAAAAGTCTCCTCGGTCATCACGCGCATGGAGTGATCAACGTTGGCGAGGACGGTTGGCTCATAGTATTGACCGGCGAGATCGGGGTTACGGCGGCCGCCAGTGAGAACGTGTGCGCCCCTCTGACGGGCCTCATCGACGTGGGCACTGACCGTCTCAATCTGGCGGGGCCAGGTCATGGCTCCGACGTCAACCCTTTGACCTGAATCGACCTCACCAGCGTCGAAGCCCTGCCGGAGGGTCTTCGTCTTCGCGACAACCAGATCGATGAAGCGTTCAGCCACGGGCCTCTCGACATAGACTCGCTCGACGGAGATGCAGACCTGGCCGGAGTTGGTGAAGGCTCCCCAGACCGCCGCGTTGGCGGCACGCTCGAGATCGGCGTCGCGCAGAACGATCATCGGATCCTTGCCACCCAGTTCAAGACTGCACGGAATAAGCCGCTCGGCGGCCCGGACAGCGACACGACGCCCGGTCGCGGTGCTTCCGGTGAAGGAGATCATATCGACCTCGTCAACCAGCGCCGCTCCAGTCTCACCGTAACCATTGACCACCTGAACAAGGTCGGCCGGAAAGCCCTGCGCCGTGAGGCTCGCTCGCAACAGCTCGACGCCTCGCTTCGCAATCAGCGGAGTCCATTCCGAGGGCTTGATGATCACCGCGTTACCAGCAACGAGCGCTGGAACTGCCTCTCCGACCGTCAGAATGAGCGGAAAGTTCCACGGCGTGATAAACCCGACCACACCACGCGGCTGGTAGTGAATAGTCACCCGCTTGTTAAGCATCAGGTGTGGCGTCACCCGGTGCGGAGCAAGAAACTTGCGACCGCGCTTGCCATAGAAGGTGAGCATGTCGCCGACATAGGCCAGTTCGGTCAGAGCCTCGAGGCGCGGCTTGCCATTCTCGCGGCAGAGTAGTTCGACCAGCTCTTCACGGTGATCGTCAAAGGTGTCACGCGCGGCGAGGAGTGCGGCCGCCCGCTGCGCCATCGGAACCGCTGCCCAGATCCGGGCCGCCTTTCGTGCCCGAGCTGCGGCCGCCGCCACCTCCTCCGCGGTATCGACTGCAACCTCACCTATCTTCTCCCGTGTCGCCGGACTAACCACCTCGATTCCGGCTCGCACCGGCAGTACCTGATCCTTCACCTGTTGAGCCATCTTCGTGACCTCCTTACCGGCCAGTGATCTGAAAATCGATCACCACATCATTCTTCACCTTGATCGCTCCGCCAGCCGTAGAATAGGGGCGGATACCAAACTCGGTCTGCTTGAGGACATATCGGCCAGTGGCCTTCAGTTGACCCGGGCCACGACGAACCACGACCGGGATAACAATCGACCTTGTCTGGCCGTGAAGAGTCAGGTCTCCCTTCAGCTCGAACCGGACCTCGCCATCTGGCCGCTTCACGATGCCGGTGATGCTGGTCGAACGAAAGACCGCCTCCGGGTACTTTGCCGACTCGAGCACCTCTTCGTGCATCGAACGCGTGATCCTGGCCCGATCACTGTCGCTGATCTCCGTGTCGAGTACGACGAGGGAACGCGTATCGACCCTCAGTTCCAGCCGGGATCCCTCGATCCCGTTCGTCGGGATCGCTATCCGACCCGTGTAATCGCGGATGCCAATGTTGTGATCGTGCGCCAGCATCGAAAGCAGACCGGCCTTACCGACGAAGACCCGCAGACTGCTCTCGGCCGGAACCAGACTGAAATCGGCGGTCTGCGCTGACGAGTGCGAACCCGCTACCATGATCAGCAATAGAAGCAAGAGCGCCGACAATGGACCTGGCCTGAGCATTACCCCTCCTCTGACGATAAGGCGTCCGGGTACCAGAGATACCTCTCGATCCGACACCGGCCCGCGGCATTGAAGACCACCCCCTCGGCCTCGAGAAGAAGCTGCTGGAGGTCGGGCGGCAGCGTCCGCCCGGCCGTCGAACATCCCCCTTGTGCATTGATCACCCGGTGCCATGGGATGTGCCTCTCATCGACCGGCGTTGCGTGCATGACGTTGCCGATCGCCCGGGCATCGTACCCCTCCCCGAGCAGACGGGCGATCTGACCGTAGGTCATAACCCGGCCAGCGGGAATCCTCTGCACAAGGTCATAGACCAGTTCACGATACGCCGGTTTGGATCGCTCTGACATCGCAATCAACCAAAGAGTTCCGGTACCGGGCAGTCGAGCATTCGCAGATAGACGTAGAGCTGACCGCGATGGTGAATCTCATGCTCAAGCGACATAGTCAGCAGCGAGAGGCGAGAAAACGATCGCGCCGGTCCAAATGGCGCGACCGCCTCCTCCCAGGCTTCATCCGGGATCGCGCCAACCTTGGCCACCGACTCCTCGTGTGATTTTTTGAAGGCGGCGATCAGCTCATTGGTCTTATCGTAGTTGGTGAAGTCGTGCGGAAAGACTCCGGTGATGATCGCATCGATCAGTCCGCTCTCGGCCTGCGGAATATGATTGAGCAGCGCCCCAAGTGTCATCGAGGTCTCGTGGGGCTTCCAATCATACCTGTCATCGGGAGCAAGCTGCATCAACCTGACTGTCTGGGCGTGAATCCGATTCCAATCCTGCAGGATAGTGTCGAGGTGGGCGGGTCTGGACATGGCAATCTCCTTTATTTAGCACTCTTTTCTGAGAACGACCCGGGCCGGCGCTCCATCGCCATCACGGATCTTCAGTGGCAGACAGATCAGCTCATAATCACCCGGCGCCACCGCCCCGAGATCGAGCCCTTCAACGATTATTACACCGTTCCCAAGCAGCGCGAGATGCGTCTCCGGCAGGTCAAAATCGAACTTCTCAATCGAGAGGTAATCGATCCCAACCAGTCGCACTCCACACGCGACCAGCAACCGCGCTGCGGCTGGCTCAACGTGGACAAAATTGGTCTGAAAGGTGGACTCCTCACGCCAGAACCGCGAGTTGGTCGTTCTGAAAAGGAGCCGTGTGACTCCCTCGATCGGCTGCGTGGAGAGCCAGTCGGCCGTAATTACCGGGATCTCACCGGTATCAAGAACCCGGCAGGGACCGATCAGGGTCTCAAGCGGCAACTGATCGACCGAAAGCCCCCCGGAGATGAAGTGCGACGGTGGATCGATATGCGTACCAATGTGAGTACCGCAACCGAGGCGAGAGACCGAGGCGATGTCACCCGCGGCGATCGACATAACCGGCGTGACCTCGATCTGCGGATCACCCGGATAGACCGGCAGATCAGACGAGATCGAAACAGTGACATCGAGAACAACCATCGAGTGCCTCTCGTTGACAGATGCGTGACAAATGAAAGATGCCCAAGTATAGGAACCGTACCGTTTCAAGTCAATCACTTATATTTCCCCGTCTCTTTCCTGATAGAAAGAGACGGGGTCTGGACTTTGGACCTTTTGTCTCAAACAGGTGACCTTTCTGCCAGCGCCCCAACGGGGCGCCGCATACCAGCCCGGGGTGCAACCCCGGGTAGACTGGTACACCATTCCGGCGTTCTGAAGGAACGCCGCATAGCGCCGCATCAGCACAAACCTGGACCTATTAACGACAGGTATGCCAATTGGAAATATGCGGCGTTCTTGCAGAAGCCCTTGTGGACGGTTGGGCAATCTTCCCGGGGAGTCGCCCCGTGCCCCCTGTGCTATTTTACTAAAAAATCGAGGCTCGCGGCCTGAACGATTTTATTTGTTGCCCAAAGTCCAGATGCGGGTCTGAAGACCCGCGCCCCCAGTAACGCAGCCCCTTTATCTGGATGAGACTTTAGCTTACCCACACAAAAGTCCGAAGCCCCGAACTGGGGCTTCCGGGTTTTGTGTGGGTGAGCTGAATCATTAGAAATAGAGGGGCAACTCTAGTGGGGGCACAGGCCTCCGGCCCGCATCTGGAC
>JBEGMZ010000281.1:0-9487 GCA_041182745.1 Acidobacteriota bacterium | reverse complement strand
CTCCCGTGGTGTCTGGCTCGCTGGCCGGTGATAGCCAAGCCTTTCCAGCCGCCGCAGCATCTCGCGATAGAAGGCGGCCGCTGAACCCGCCGGGTCTCTCCGGATCCGGCGACGCCAGGCCATCCGCGCTGCGCGATGAACCAGCACGGCGACAACCAGCAAGAGAACAGGCGCCACTCCCGCGAGCCACCACCACCTTGCCACCGACGACCGACCGGCACCTGCCACCTCTCCCGTCCCCGATACCACTCGCCCGGCCAAACTCGGTATCGACCACTCCCTGCTCCCTCGGGCAAGGTCGGAGAGCCAGTCATCCCAGCGGAGCCCCCTCTCCCGCTGAAATGAGAGCAGCTGCTTTCGCAGCCCTGCCGCCATTGCAATCTGCATTGAGGTGTCAAATCCAAGCACGTGTTCGAACCAGAACATCTCGACCGCTTCCTGGTATCGCCGCAGCATCCCCGGCCAGCCATCGTCATACCGGCTCATGCCCGCATCCGGAGTCGGCTCAAATGATACCCAGCCGTGCTTGATGAAATAGACCTCGGCCCACGAATGGGCGTCTGACTGACGCACCGTGAAGACATTGGCCGTCTGATTGTACTCTCCCATCTGAAAACCGTTGACGAGCCGCGCCGGAATGCCCTGCGTCCTGAGCATCAGCACCATCGCCGATGCAAAATACTCACAGTGTCCTCGCCGCGTGCCAAAAAGGAAATCGGCGACCGGATCACCCTCCCCGGTTCGTGCGAGATCGAGCGTGTAGGCATAGTTCTTCTGCAGATAGGTCTCGACCGCCTTTGCCGCATCGAAGGATCCGGACGCCCCCTTCGTCACCCTGCCGGCCAGCTCTCCGACGCGTCGATCAAACCCAACGGGGAGCTGCAGGTACTGCTGCCGAAGACCGTCAGGATAGTCACGGGAGAGGTCCCGCTCAAGGTCCTGCCGCGAAGGCTGGAACGTATCTGAATAGACTCGATACTCCAGCTTGCTGTTCGGATGGGGTGTCGTCCGAAGCCCGTCCCCATCATCACGCAACAGCATCTCAAGTCCGGTAACAAAGACCGGTCGCGGCGCGACAAAGACCGTGCTGACACTGAGCGGTTCGAGGAAGAACCGCTGCTCAGTCACTCCAAAGGTGGGGAACCGCGGATCGACCGAGAACGCCCTCTCCGTGCGGCGCGTCGCCAGCCGCCATCCCCCGGAGCCAGTCCAGCTTCGGCCATCGTAGCGGTCAAGCGTCACTCCACGCCAGCGCAGATCGGCCCGCTCCTCCTCCCCCGGCAAACGAACCCGAACGCGCATCACCACCTCCGGGTTCAACTTGATCCGTCCGACATCGCCAAGCCTGACATTCTCAGAAAAGCCGGAAAGCGCTTCGGTAGCCAGAATCCCGTGGCGGGAGGCTCCCTGCGAAACACGCGGCAGCAGCAGAAATATCGGCAGAGCGAGCAGCAGAATGATCATCGGAATCAGCATTGAATATCCGATGAGGACTCTCAGACGCGGCACCAACCGCTGCCGTCCCTGGCCCGACGGCCGATGATAGACCGCCTGGTCGACCCAGTTCTCCTCGGCCTCTCCCCGGATACCGGCGAACTGATTCTGTGACTGCCTGACCTCGTAGCCAATCAAGGTTGGAACCGCGACCCCAAGATAGACCACCAGCAATATCAGAAAGCCCGGCCCCGCCATCAACCCTGCAACCAGTATCATCAGGGAGAACGAGACAAAATAGAGCCAGAGCCAATCGCGAACGGTCTTCTTTCGCAGCAGCTTGAGCGCAGTGGCGAAAACCACGAAATGGATGACCATGGCGGCGGTGGAAATGCCAAACACCCGCCACTCCAGCAGAAAGAAGAACGGATAGAGGAGTGTGGCCCGGTTGGCCATCCGGCGGGACATCTCCCACACCCCTCCGCGCTGACGACGAAGATCACACCACCACGAGATGGCAACAACACCTGCAAACAGGAGCACCACCACCGGCTCAACCTGACGCGTCTGGACGAGCGCGGCAAAGGCGATCACGAGCAGGAGGTATGATGTGCTTTGATGTAACCTCTCAAACGTCATCCCGCCTCTGCTCCCCGCCCATTCCCGGTGCCATCGACAAAGTCTGCCGGCAACTGGTCACATCTGACCAGAGTGATCCGATTGTCGGGGTCGAAGTCTCCAACCCGATCCGCGGTCGACACCACCATCACCACCCGGCCCTTGTCACCTGATACCTGTCGCCAATCCTCATTCACCACTTCTACGACCGGGATCTCCCGCCGACTTCGGTCGGCAAAAGCTCTCCACCAGTCGGACCACCGCTCCCTCCACTCCATCCCAGACTCAGCACCGCGCGGAAAGGGGAGATCTGCCAGCAGATCAAAGATGATCCGCGCCTGCTCGGGCCCGCTTCCAAACGGTACCGACCGCGTCCGTGTCACCAGCCGCACTACCGCCCCATCCCTGATCAGCCTGTCAGCGAGACTTGCCACCAGAAGAACCCCGGCCTCACGCAGCCGTTCCAGCGATCCATTCTCGGAATAGTCGAACAGTATCGTCACCCGCTCGTCATCCTCGTTCGTAAACTCACGCACCTTGAGATGGCCGGTGCGGGCGGTGGCCTTCCAGTCGATGTGATGGTGCGGGTCGGTTCCAGGTGAGTCACGAATCGCATAGAGATCACCACCGCTGCCTCGCCGGAGACTCCCCCCCTCCTGGCCCGGTGCGTTCAAGCGGCCATCCCCGAGCGACAGCAGCGAGCGGACAGGCGGATGAACCCGCATCGCTCCCTCAACCGCCATCAATCTCCGATGCTCGAAGAGCCCAAACGGAAACCGTGACTCGAGTCGAATGGCCGACATCCGCCACACCCCGCGTCGCGCAAAACGGCGCTTTCGCGCAACCAGCGCCTCCGTCCGTCGCGGCAGGAGAGGGAGGTAGCCATGGTCAAAACGCATCCGCCTCCAGCTCCCCGGAGGCTGTTCGATCAACGTGACCATCAGTGAGACCACCGGCAGGAAACGTCGCCGATTGACCACCGTCAGGTCGAACTCGGCCTCCTCCCCGGCTGTCACCCGCTCCGGATAGCAGAGCCGGACATCGACCCGGCTCAGAATCATCCTTGACGCGAAGAGCGAGAAGAACATGGTCGCGACCAACAGCGAGACCAGAATGTAGAGCAGATTGTTACCACTCGAGAGCGCCAGCACTGCCACCACCATCACCATTATCGAAAAGACCAGACCGGCCGGCATGACCTGCAGTGAATAGACGGATCGTGGTGTTTTTTTTGATATGGGCACAGATCACCCCGGCGGCAGTGGCTTGATTACCGGAAAGCGCCAGGCGGGCTCGGGAGGGAGTGAGTACCTTTCCCGCCTAGATCGGAACCTCGACACTCTCCATAATTTCGCCCAGAGCCTGCTCGACGTCGTTTCGTCCCTGCGGCCCCCTGGTGTAACGATGGTTGACGACCAGGCGATGGCCAAGAACCGGCAGAACCAGCCTCTTGATGTCGTCGGCAACGCAGTAGTCACGATCTCCGATGCAGGCGAGGGCCTGTGCGGCACGGTAGAGAGTGAGCGCTCCGCGCGGACTGATCCCAAATTCGAACATCGAATGGGCTCTCGTCCGCTCGACAATATTCATCAGATAGTCGAGCAACAGCTCACTGACCCGCACCCGTCGAACCTCCTCCTGGATTCCCAGCAGTTCCGAGATTGTCAGAATCGGCTTCAGTTGATTGATTGGATGATCCTGCGACTGGCGGCGGAGAATCTCCTTCTCCGCCTCAATCCCCGGATATCCGAGGTGAATTCGCATCATGAAGCGATCCAACTGCGACTCGGGCAGCGGATAGGTGCCGTGATGCTCCATCGGGTTCTGGGTCGCCAGCACCATGAAGGGGCGCGGAAGGGTTCGGGTCTGGTTGTCGACCGTCACACATCCCTCCGCCATCGCCTCGAGCAGACTGCTCTGTGTCTTTGGTGTCGTGCGGTTGATCTCATCGGCGAGGATGATGTTCGCAAAGATCGGACCCGGCTTGAACTCGAAATCACCGTCGTGCTGATTGTAGATCGAGACTCCGACAATGTCCGACGGAAGAAGGTCACTGGTAAACTGGATGCGCTGAAATGTGCCGGCAAGACAGCTGGCGATCGACCGGGCAAGGGTCGTCTTTCCAACACCGGGGACATCTTCAATCAGAAGGTGGCCACCGGCGAGCAGCGCGACCAGGGACATCTCCACCGCCTCGGACTTGCCACGAATCACACTCTCGATCGACTGCCTGACTTCCGCCAGCCGGTTTGTGGTGCCTGTGAGCAAAGAAACCTCGCTGTATTGTCGCCCCGTTGCCCCGTTGGGTTGTTGCCGGCAACCAGCGCCGCCTGACCCGATGGCGGGGGCGCTGGTCGACACACGATTAGCTAAATTTAACACACCATCCGGTGACAGAAAACAGGTCGTTTACCATCCAATGGCGTAGCGACCGCGGCGAACATCAGCGCCGGCCTCGATAACCCGTGAAACCGGATCGTAGATGACGATCGTTGGCGCCGCGGTCGGATTGAAATTCTCTTTCACCTCGACCCGATGCCCACGACGACGCATCTCCTCAACCAGGCTGCTTCCAAATCGCTCCTCGAGAATGAGCGAGCCCGGACTAAATTTGTGATCATCGAATGAGCTCACAAAATGCTGGGTCTCGAAGCGGGCCGCCTCAACCGCCTCCTGTGGATTCATCCCATACTCGATCACATTCAGAAGCACCTGAAGCAACGCCTGATCCTGGTTGTCGCCACCCGGACTCGAAAGTGCCGCGAAGGGCTGACCATCCTTCATAACCAGGGTCGGCGAGAGGGTGATGCGCGGACGCTTTCCGGGCTTCAGCTCATTCGGATGTCCGGCCTCGAGCAGAAAGCTCTGCAGCCGATTTGAGACCGGAATACCAGTCTCGCCGGCAATAAAGGCCGGCAGCCACGCCCCACTCGGAGTTGCCGAAAAGACATTTCCATTCCCATCGATCACATTGACGCAGGTCGTATCGTTTGCCCGCTCATCGATCGGAACACTCGAGGGTCCCGTCTGCGCGGCCCCCCTCAGTCCAATCAGTGGACGCCCGTTGAGCGGATCACCGGGACGCTGCTCAAGCGAGGCCTGACCCGGATCGATCAGGCCTCGCCGAATCACCGCATAGCCCTTCGAGAGCAGCTCCAACCCCGGTATCTTCACCACCCGTGGGTCGCCGTAGTAATGATCCCGATCAGCAAAAGCCAGCTTGATCGCCTCGATCGTAGTGTGGATATAGTCGCTCGAATTATGTCCCATGCTCTTCAGGTCGTAGCCTTCAAGCAGGTTGAGCGTCGCGAGCATGACCGGCCCCTGGCTCCAGAACCCGGCCTTGTAGACTTCATAATCGCGATAGTTAGCCCGGGTCGGCTCATCGATTACCGCGTGAAACCCGGCGAGATCGGCCGGCCGCATCAGTCCGCCCGCCTTCTCGATCGCCGCGCAGAAGCGCTGACCGAGCGGCCCACGGTAAAAATGGTCGCTGACCGCCGTGAGCGCCACCCGCCGTGATGCCCGACGGGCAAGCATCTTCTTCTCAACTGCGACCAGCTCTCGCAGGGTCGCGGCAAGATTCCTCTGCACAAAAACCTCACCCACCTTCGGCTCACGGCCATTGGGGAGAAAGACGGCACGTGAATCCGGCCAGACCTCGTAGACCCGGCGCGTCCGCCCGAGGTAACTGACCCGCATCTCGTCGATCGGAAATCCATCCGCCAGCTCAATCGCTGGCTGCATAACCTCGGCCAGCCTCATCGTCCCATAGTTCTGGAGCGCGACGATCATGGCGTCGAGCACTCCCGGAACGGTTGCCGCAAGCGGCCCCGTTGATGGAATTCGGGGTGGACTCTGGGCCAGAAAAAATTCGCGTGTCGCAAGTTCGGGAGCCTGCCCCTGCCCGTTGATGGTTCGTACCGGCTGCCCGGCCATCTTAATGATAACCGGAACCTCACCCCCGAAGCCGAAGTGGGAGATCTCGATCACCGCCGCCGCGAATACACCCGCCACTCCGGCGTCGACGGCGTTTCCTCCCTGATGGAGTATTCGCAGTCCGGCCTCCGCCACCAACGGATGGCCACCCGCAACCACCCCTCGCCTCCCGCGAACCGGCGGTCGAAATGTGTCCGGTCGCGGCGAACTCTGCGCTCTGACAAATCCTGCTCCCGGCAGGATCAGAGCGACAATCAACAGCATTCTGGTCAGCACTCTCATTCCATCTTCACCCTCTCTGACCGTCGTTCCCTTCGGCCTTCAGTCATCTTCCCGGAATCGATCTTGCCCTCGATTGTCCTTCATCAAATGCCCCAAGGCAAACCCCATCGCCGGCCATCAACCGGCTGCGGCAGGCTGACCGGGTCAGGTGCTGCGGTCACCTGCCAACCGAACTGGAAGAAGAGCAATTGTCGCGACGCCGGTCGACGTGGTAAATTTTTCTTTGTCCGGATTGCCGGTCTTATCTTCATTGGAGGATGCAGAACAGTACTATGCCAATATACGAATATGCCTGTCAGAAATGTGGTCACCATCTGGAAGTGATGCAGAAGATGAGCGATGCCCCGCTCAAAAAGTGCCCGGCCTGCAAAGGCCGTCTCGAAAAGCAGTTCTCACAGACCAGCTTTCAACTCAAGGGCGGCGGCTGGTACGTGAGCGACTACGGTAAGAATGGCCAGTCACCCAAAAAAGAGAAGGAGAAGGAGACAACGGCCGCCGCCGCGCCCGCCTGAACGACCAAAGGTGCCTGCGGGACAGGCAGCTAGTCGATCAGTCAACCGGTCTCTTCACTTCTCCAACGCTTTTATATTCGCGAGCCGACGATGATGTCAGCCATAGTCACTGTAACATCCAGATTGGTTCGCCCGGGCCTGGCCGGGGCGATGCTGGCAGTGTCGATCTTCTCCCCGCTGCTGGCTGCGGCCCAGTCGGGTCGGAGCCCGGTATCGGGCCGGCGGGCCGCAGTAATAAACATTATCGGCCAGCGGGCCGAAGATCCAAATCGACCGAAGCGGCTGCTGTCGCCGGCGGAAGAAGAGAAAGCGGCCCAGGAACGGATCATTCCCCGGGACGTGGTCGCCCTCTTCGATGCTGGCGTTCCCCAAAAAATAGAGTCCTTCTCGCCCGATCCGACCCCGGCCCGCTTTGTCGTCCTGATGGACAACTCATCGACTCTCCAGTCCGATGTCGGCAAGCTCGCTACCATCCCGGCAGCTTTCGCTCCGGAGATCTACGAGGGCGACAAGGTCATGGTCATCGGCTACGATCTGAAGCCGGAGGTCATCACCGATTTTACCGACGAACCGGAGAAACTTCAGGGAACTCTCGAACTGCTTCGGAAATCGGACTCGCCACGGCTCTACGATGCACTCAACGTCGTGGTCGAGGACGTCCTGCGCCCGGAAGTCGGATTCTCGAAACGGGTGATTCTCATTGTCGGCGATGGCCTCGATCGGGGAAGCGTCATAAAGTTCGACGAGATCCTCGCCAAGTTGCAGAATGAGAATAACAGCGTCTATGCTGTGCAGGTGCGTGATCGGACTCGGGGCGCCCTGCGCAAGGATCAACCCAAGCCAGCCGAGGTCCTTCGCCAGCTGACAAGCGGAACCGGCGGCCGAATCCACCCGATCGACGGCGACATCAAGGCTGCGGTCAAGGAGATCTGCGACGAACTCCGGAATGATCGCTATCAGCTCAGCTACTACCCGGAAGGGATCAACCCGATCAACAAGCGGCTGATCCTTCTGTCTTCCACCGATCCAACCGTCACCCTTCGCTACAAGGGCTGGCATCCGCCATCCAGGTTCTGAGCTGGCCGGTCACTTCTTTTCGCGTACGATCTCAACCCGGTAGTTCTCGATTACCGGATTGGCAAGGACATCGTGAGCGAACTTCTCGACTTCGGAGCGCGCCCTGTCGTCATCGAGCTGCGGATCGAGCTGCAGTTCAAAGTACTTCCCCTGGCGAACATCCTCGATGCCGGCGTAGCCGATCGTCTCAGCGGCGTGGTGGATGGCCTTACCCTGCGGATCGAGAACACCGTTCTTCAACGTCACATAAACCCTGGCAAACATCTGAAAACCTTTCTCCTGAGATAGCCGAGAAATAGCCTACCTGCCCTTGCCGGTAAAGACCCGGGCAAAGATCCGGTCGACATTCCGAAGCTGAGTACGAACATCGAAGGCATGATCGATCTGGGCGGGACTGATGGTCCGGGAGATATCCGGATCCTGTCGGACCAGCTCCCTGAAATCGAGCCCCTCGTCCCACGAGCGGAGGGCGTTGCGCTGCACCCAGTAATAAGCCTCTTCGCGCGCCACACCGCCAGCCGCCAATTCGAGAAGAAGCTGGCCGGAGAAGACCAGGCCGCGGGTTGCATCAAGATTCTTCATCATCCGCTCCGGCTTGACGACCAGCGTGTCGAGCAGCGAGGCGGCCTTTGCCAGCATGTAGTCGACACTGATGCAGGCATCAGGCAGAATTACCCGCTCGGCCGAGGAGTGGGAGATATCGCGCTCGTGCCAGAGAGCGTTATTCTCAAGGCCGGTCACGGCATAGCCGCGAACGATCCGGGCAAGGCCACAGAGACGTTCCGAAAGAATCGGATTGCGTTTATGCGGCATAGCTGACGACCCCTTCTGGCCCGGTTTGAAATATTCGTGCGCCTCCCCGACCTCTGTCCGCTGCCAGTGACGAATCTGAAGCGCCATCTTTTCAAGCGACGAAGCGATGATGGCAAGGACGCACAGGAACTCAGCGTAGCGATCACGCTGAATCACCTGGGTCGAGACGCTCGCCGGACGGAGTCCCAGCAGGAAGCAGACCCGTTCCTCAATCTCCGGATCGAGATGGGCGAAAGCGCCAACCGCTCCGGAGAGCTTACCGTAACTGACCCCATTGCGAGCCCGCGTCATCCGATCGATGTTACGGCGGTTCTCTTCGAACCAGAGTGCAAAGGTGAGGCCAAGAGTCGTCGGCTCAGCGTGGATACCGTGGGTTCGTCCGATCATCGGAGTATCCCTGAACTCCAGTGCCCGCCGTTTCAGCACGTCGCTGAGTGTCTGCAGACGGGCCACGATCAGGTCACCCGCCTCACGGAGCAGCAGGGCGTTGGCTGTATCGACCACATCCGATGAGGTGAGCCCAAAATGAACCCAGCGGGCCTCCGGCCCGATATTTTCCGCCAGGTTGGTTGTAAAGGCGATAACGTCGTGGTCGAGCGTCCTCTCCAGCTCGTGTATCCGATCGACCGAAAAGGCCGCCTTCTGGCGAATCACCTCGACCGCCGCCGCCGGGATATTCCCTGCTTCGGCATTGGCCTGACAGGCGGCGAGCTCGACGTCGAGCCACTTCTGATATCGATTCTCTTCTGTCCAGATCGCGCCCATCTCGGGCAGGGTATAGCGTTTTATCATAGTATCGATTATTCCTGTCT
>JBEGMZ010000280.1:0-5323 GCA_041182745.1 Acidobacteriota bacterium | reverse complement strand
ATGGGGCGAGGAGCAGAAGGTGGTCCGGTGCGTTGGAGCCCCGGGCAGCAATGATTGAGAGAGCAGCGCCCATTGAAAATCCGGCGAGCACCACTCGCGGGTGGGTGCGGCGGAGATCCGTCAGACTGGAACGAAGACATTCAACCCACTCAGTGCGGTTTCGTCCGGCGAGAGTTGCAATCTGATGCCCAAAGCCCGGAAGGAGTGGGACCTCAACGGTGGCTCCCTGCTGGTGGATAAGTTCGGCGAGTGGGCGCATTTCGGCTGGAGTGCCGGGAAAACCGTGAACCAGGAGAACCGCGACCGGGTGGCTCCCTTCCAATCGAAATGGAAGGTGCTCCTCCCCCTCGAACGCTCTGAGATCGATTCTGCTCTTCTGATTCATTCGTCGCTCTTCTCAATCATCGCCACTCAACGCTACAATGGGGCGACGTCCAGACAACTGTATCATCAACCAGCAACGGGAGAATAATACCGCGTGGAGTTTAAGATTTTTTCTGACAAAAACCAGTCAGGCGTAGCGGCCGCAGCACAGGCGGCAGAGGCGATTACCGGTGCCATTGCCCGCAAAGGTGAGGCGCGCATAATTGCCGCGACCGGCGCCTCGCAGTTCGAATTTCTACAGGCGTTGATTGGCCACAGCGAGATCGACTGGTCGAAGGTGGAGATGTTCCATCTTGATGAGTATATTGGGTTGCCGATCACCCATCCGGCCAGTTTTCGAAAGTATTTAATTGAGCGCTTCATTCAACCAGCCGGTTTGACCAGATACCATCTGATCGACGGTGAGCAGGATCCGCTTGAGGTCTGTCGGCATCTCGGAGAGACGCTTGCCGCCGACCCGGTCGATGTCGCCTTCGTTGGAATCGGTGAGAACGGCCACCTCGCTTTTAATGACCCACCAGCCGATTTTGAAACCGAAGAGCCCTATCTGGTCGTCAATCTTGATGAAGACTGCCGGCGCCAGCAACTGGGAGAGGGGTGGTTTGCGACTCTCGACGAAGTGCCACGGCAGGCGATTTCGATGTCAGTGAGACAGATCATGAAATCGCGTGAGATCGTCTGTGTCGTGCCAGATGCACGAAAGGCGCGGGCAGTCAGGGATTGCCTCGAGGGAGAGATCTCCCCACGGCATCCGGCGTCAATTCTGCGCCGACATGAAAATGCGGTCATCTATCTCGATCCGGCGTCGGCCGGACTTCTTAAAAAGTAGCATCATTTCTGGAGAAAGCTGATGAGGAGAGCACTAATACTGGCGGCGCTGATGTTTGTGAGCGCCGTGGCGGCCGGAGCCCAGGAGGCTCCCTTACGGGTTGGGATCATTGGACTTGACACCTCCCACGTCACGGCATTTACCGCACTGCTCAACGATCCATCCAATCCGAACCACGTGCCGGGAGCGCGGGTGGTGGCTGCCTACAAGGGAGGCAGTCCGGATATTGAATCGAGTGCGACGCGGATCGACAAGTTTACGGCCGAATTACAGACAAAGTGGAATGTCGAGTTGGTCGGATCGATCGAAGAGCTGTGCCGGAAGGTTGACGCCGTCCTCCTCGAAAGTGTTGACGGGCGTCCACACCTCGAACAGGTTCGGCCAGTTCTGGCGGCAGGCAAACGAGTCTTCATCGACAAGCCCTTCGCCGGCAATTACCGCGACGCGCGGGAGATTGTTCGATTGGCGCGCGAGTCAGGCACCCCTTTCTTCAGCACCTCGAGTCTGCGGTTTGTCGCTGAACTGCAGGCGATGAAGCGGAATGAGAAGCTTGGCGGCCTGCTTGGCGCCTTCACGTTCAGTCCTGCCCCAACGGAGCCGCACCATCCGGATCTATTCTGGTATGGGATTCACGGGGTTGAAATGCTCTTCACCTTGATGGGAGCGGGCTGTGAGAGCGTGACCCGGGTCAACAGTGCCGGGGCTGACGTCGTTGTCGGACGTTGGAAGGACGGTCGGATCGGCACCTTTCGGGGCATCCGTGAAGGAAAGGCCGACTATGGCGCGATTGCCTTTGGTGGTACCGGGGTGGTGGCGAGCAGCGTCCCGATGAAGATCGACTATCGTGGATTGGTTGTCGAAATCGTCAAATTTTTCCAGACCGGTGTCGTACCCGTCTCACCGGAGGAGACACTCGAGTTGATGGCATTTATGGAGGCCGCTGATCTGAGTAAGGCTCGCGCCGGACAGCCGGTCAAGCTGAGTGAACTTAACAAGTAACCACAGGATAAAATTCGATGACCAGAAAAGACAGATTTCTCGCGCTGTTGCTGACCTTGGGGATCGGGCTCAGCGCCTGCTCCGGCAAAAAGATGACGACGGACTCCACTCAAACAAGGGCTGACAATATGGAGATAGGTCTGATGACACTCGATCCGGGCCATTTCCATGCCGGACTGGTGCAGAAGGAGATGTATCCGGGGGTCTCGCGAATAGTGCACGTCTACGCGCCACTGGGTTTTGACCTGCGGGAGCATCTGAAGCGGATCGAGGGGTTTAATGGACGCTCACAGAATCCGACCGACTGGCAGCTCGAGGTGCACACTGATCGGGATCCATTGGCCCGGATGCTGCGTGATCGGGCAGGGAATGTCGTGGTCATTTCAGGGCGAAACAGCGGCAAGATCGACCGGATCAAGGCCTCGGTCGAGGCGGGACTCAACGTCCTGGTCGACAAGCCCTGGGTGATTCGTGACACTGACTTTCCAAAGCTGGAGGCGACCTTCAGCACCGCCGCCTCAAAGAAGCTCGTTGCCTATGACATCATGACCGAGCGCTACGAGATAACGACAATCATCCAGAAGGAGCTGCTTCATACTCCGGAAGTCTTCGGTCAGATCCTTCCGGGAAGTGAGAGTGATCCGTCAATCTATATCGAGAGCATTCATCACCTGTTGAAGGTCGTCGCCGGCAGTCCCAATATCCGGCCAGCCTGGTTCTTTGACATCGGGCAGCAGGGGGAAGGGGTGGCCGATGTTGGTACGCACCTCGTCGATCTTGTTCAATGGATGGTCTTTCCCGAGCAGTCGATCGACTACCGTCGCGACATCGAAGTGAAGTTGGGACGTCGCTGGCCGACACCGCTCACGCTTGACCAGTTCAGTCGCGTGACCAATGAGAAGCAGTTTCCAGGTTACCTGACTGGCAGCGTCAGGGAGGGCCGACTCGACTACTTCTGCAATGGCTCGATGACCTATGCCCTGCGCGGGATACATACCAAGCTCGACGTGATCTGGAACTACGAAGCCCCGGCGGGTGGTGGTGATACCCACGTCGCGATCTTCAAAGGGTCGAAGGCGCGGGTCGAAATCCGGCAGGGGCCTGAACAGGGCTGGCGGACAGAGGTCTATGTTGTACCGAACCAGGCGGCCGACAGGGGGGCTATCCTCACCGCCCTTCGGCAGAAGATCGAATCGCTTCAATCGAAGTATCCGGGCCTCGCCGTGGCAGAGAAGGGGGATATTCTGCACGTGACCATTCCTGACCGGTATCGTGATGGCCACGAGGCCCATTTTGCTGAGGTCGCACGTCGATTCTTCGCCTATCTGCGCGATCCGGAATCGATTCCGGCGTGGGAGGCTCCAAACATGCTTGCCAAGTACTACACGACAACCAGAGGGCTCGCTCTCGGATACCAGACAAAATAGCCCTCAGTCGGGCAGGAGGCGCAAGGACGCGGCTCCTGCCCCGACATTCGGCGGTAGAGTGCCATGAAATATTACAACAATGTCCTTGAGCTGGTGGGAGATACTCCACTCGTTCGTCTCAACCACCTTTCGCGAGGTTTGAAACCGCTCATCCTGGCGAAGATGGAGTCGTACAATCCGGGAGGCAGCGTCAAGGATCGGATTGGGATGGCGATGATCGAGCGGGCAGAGAAGCTCGGTGAACTGAAGCCTGGTGGGACGGTCGTCGAAGCGACGAGCGGTAACACCGGGATCGGGCTCGCCCTGGCGTGTGCCATCCGCGGTTATCGTTCAGTCTTTGTCATGACCGACAAATGCAGTCAGGAGAAGGTGCGTTACCTCAAGGCTCTCGGAGCGGATGTGATCGTTGTCCCGGCTGCAGCGAAGAGCGACTCACCGGATCATTACGTCAATCTTGCAAGGCGGATTGCAGCGGAGACCCCAAACTCGATTCTCACCAACCAGTATGGAAATCCGGCCAATCCCGAGGCCCATTACCAATCTACAGGTCCGGAAGTCTGGGAGGCGACCGCTGGCCGGGTGACCCATTTTGTGGCCGGAATGGGAACAGGTGGGACGATCAGTGGAACCGGACGATACCTTAAGGAGAGGAAGCCAGAGGTCAGGATCGTTGGGGCGGATCCCTATGGGTCGGTCTTTAAGACCTTCAAGGAGACCGGGCAGCTTCTTGGTTCAACACCATATCTGGTGGAGGGGGTTGGGCAGGACATGATCCCGGAGAATGTCCATCTCAAGTTCGTGGATGAAATTATCAATGTTACCGACCGCGACTCGTTCAACACGGCACGCCGGCTCGGGCGTGAGGAGGGGATATTCTGTGGTGGTAGCACTGGAACCAACGCCTGGGCCGCTCTGCGCCTGGCCGAGCGGCTCACGGAGAACGACGTCGTGGTCTTCATTGTCTGCGATACCGGTGAGCGCTACCTGACAAAATTCCTTTCCGATGAGTGGATGAAGGACAAGCGGCTGCTGGGGGAAGAGCGTATGACCCTCGGTCTGCTCAACGATCTGAAGGAGCGTAACGGGAGAGTCCGGCTGATCGCGGTCGCTCCGACAACACAGGTTGGCGAGATGCTCAGTATGATGGAGCGGCACGGTATCTCGCAGCTGCCGGTGATTGAGGATGGCCGCTCAGTCGGGAGTATCCGCGAGCACCGCGTTATGTCGCAGTTGCTCGAAGATCGTTCGCTCCTTGAGAAGTCCGTAGCCGAGGTCATGGATCCATCCTTTCCAGTCGTCAACGAGTCGGTCGATAGCGCACGGGCAAGGCAGTACCTCAAGGATGCGCCGGCCTTGTTGATCGAAGAGTACGGACGAATAATCGGCATCGTCACCCGTTACGACGTACTTGACATCGACTTTGGATGATCGGAGCGCCTTCGCGATGGAGAGGTCGGTACGGCCTCTCCAATTTTCGGCAGGGTTGATCGCTAATCGGGAGAAACCTGGTCGTTCCCATCCGCTGTCTTCACCGGCCACACGACCGAGGCCAGAATCGCGAGCAGCAGGACACCGATGATGGTTCCAAGGGCTACGACCACCGGAATCTTGTAGAAATCGGCAAGAAGCATCTTCGCTCCGACAAAGACCAGGATTACACAGAGCCCATATTTGAGGTAATGGA
>JBEGMZ010000279.1:0-2564 GCA_041182745.1 Acidobacteriota bacterium | reverse complement strand
AGCGGGCCGGCGGGGGCGGCGCCGGTGTCCCGTCAGCATTGGGCTTGGCCGGGGGCGGTGCTGGCGGCTCGGGTGGGAGGGTCTTCTGCGTTGCCTGCGCCCGGCGGTTCTGCTCCGCGTAGTCGGCCGGGAAGAAGCGGCGGAAGAACTCGATGCGGTGCGACAGGTCGTCACTGTAGCGGGGGACGACAGCGAGCAGCTTCGTCGCCTTCTCCTCGATTGCCGCGAGGTAGCGTGGATGGCCGGTCTGCGCCCACGCCCGGGCCAGAATCTCGCCGGCGTAAGCATAGACGACCGACTGGCCGACATTTGAGCCTGGCCCGGCGGCATTGATCCCGCTCGGATCGGCCGTCTGCAGCACCAGATTGGCCGCGCGGTAGACCTGCTTCGAATGGAGCTTGCGCGGCGGCAGCACCCGCTCGACGGTCACCGCTGCCCGCCCGGTGACGCGGGTCCCGGCCGGCCCGTCGCCAATGTCGAGCGGCGGCAGGCTGGTGTTGTTGGCCGCCTCCTTCAGGTAGTTGGTCGGGCGGAGCGATTCATACATCGTGTTGACCAGCCGCCGGTAATGCTGGAGATTCTCGACCCGATAGCCGTTCTCGATCGGCACGACCGGCCCCCAGACTCCCGACTGGGTGTGGCAGCTCATGCAGTGTGTCCCCATGAGGTTGCCGGTATCGCGGATGCGTCGTTCGACGCTCGCGCCGCGCGGGCGATTGCTGAGCCACGAATCGACCTGGCCGATGTGGTCGTACATTGCCTGACGAACCGCGAGCCGCGGATCGGTGTAGGGGGCCGGCGGCAGTACGCGCAGCTCGATCTCGTATCCCGGTGCGTTCCCCTCCGCCCGGAGGAAGTAGACGCCACCCGGCTTGAGCAGCCGGACGATCGCTGCCCGGTGGCCCTCGTTCTGCTGGTGCACCCGTTCATTCTCGTTCCGCCCTTCGGTATACTCGACGATCGGCAGCAGCGGGCGCGGCCAGGCGTTGGTCAACTGCTCCGGCTTTCCATCCAGGGCATACATCCGCACCTGCGCGGCAAGAGTATGGTCGGGAAGCGTCAGATCGACCGTCAGCAGTCGCGGTTCACGGCCATCGTAGACCAGCTGGAACCAGTCATCGCCCGAGCGGCCGACTGCGCCATTGTCGAAATACTCGATATCGTCCGCTCCACCTGAGATGCGAATGGCTTGAATCCCCCCGCCATCCGGCAGTTTGATCCGCTGGCTGAGCTCGGGGGTATCGTTCGGCTCCTGCTCGACGTGCATTTCCGCCGTCTCACTACCTGCGAGGTCGATCGGGGCGAGGTCGACCGTCAGCGGTACGCTCTGCCCGGCCGGCCAGGGCGTCTGCCGTGGAAAGGCGGTCACCGTCGGTGCGCTCCCCTCGTCACGCCAGCGCGCCCCCTCAAAGACCGTCGGCTCATCGGTCACCGGAGCAATCTCAAGGCGGTACTCACCCGCCACCGGGGCGCGGTAGACGAGGTGGAGATCCGGATCGAGCGCGTGGAGCACCTTGCGCCAGTTGGCCGTCGGTGCAGTGTAGATCCCGTAAGCATCAGCCTTCCGTGCCCCGGAGGTCACCCCCGGCTGGTCACCGAGCAGCGTCCACGAGACGCTGACCCGACCGTGCGCCGGCAGAAGCGATGGCGAAGGAAGCCCGACCGCCAGCTCGATCGTCTCACCTTCGCGCAGGGAGAGTCGTCGTTCGACCGGGCCTGCCAGTCGGAGCGTTCTCTTCCAGGTGGCTCCGGCGGCGATGGGTGGCTCGATCTTTGCCCACGCCCCGCCGCGCCGGGCTATGATGCCCAGCCCAAGGCTCACCATCAGCACTACCAGCACTACCGGCCATCGAGAGATCGATCTCTTCATCTCTGCCTCTCCTTCGGATTGTTCGGGAATCGTCAACCATCTGCCCGCCAGTGGGTCAGTGTTTCCCCGCGTGGACGAACAAGCAACATCGGTGAAGGTTAGATTATTGTTTTTTCCGACTATTTCAAGAGTGATCGGCCCGTCCGCGGATGATTGACGAATTATTCAAACCATATCAAGATGGCCGCTCCAGTTGTCAAATCAGAATCAGGGTTCCGGAAAGAGAGATCTCAGTGATGAAAACAATCTTAAAGCTGGCGCGAATCGTCTGTCTGCTTGCCTGTCCGGTCATCATCGCCGTTGGTATCGCGGACGGCAACCCCCGGGCTGCCGTCGACTGGCCGACGGCGACGCCGGAGTCCCAGGGGATCGACTCCAGCCTTCTCGCCGCCGCGATCGAGTCGCTGCGCGAGCGCGAAGCTCCCATCCACAGTCTGCTCATTGTTCGAAATGGCCGGCTTGTCACGGAGGCCTACTTTCACCCCTACGATGGCAGGGCGCCACACGACATCGCCTCAGTCACTAAGCCGGTCACGACAACCCTCATTGGTCTGGCGATCAGGCAGGGAAAGATCGCCGGGGTCGACGAGCCGATGCTCTCGGTCTTCAGGGATCAGTCGATTGCCAGCGTTGATGAACGTAAGCAGGCCGTCCGCATCGAACACCTGCTGACGATGTCATCCGGTCTTGGCTG
>JBEGMZ010000278.1:0-4177 GCA_041182745.1 Acidobacteriota bacterium | reverse complement strand
GGTGGAGGCTTTGGTGGCGGCGGCTTTGGCGGTGGCGGTGGCGCCACCGGTGGTGGAACCTTCACTCTCCTCGAGCGCGGTTCAGACTCAAAAAACAGCAACCACAATGTCCGACTGTCAGAGAACTTCATCATCAGCACGGCACTGCTCATGGAGACAAGGCTCCAGTGGGAGCGCCAGAGCAGTCTGGCCACGGCACGAACGGCGGGAGTCGCGATCAATGTTCTCGACGCCTTCAATGGTGGAGGTGCCACCTGCTGTCCGAGTGAGTCGACGACCAGCCAGATTGAGTGGCAGCAGTATCTGACGTGGACGATGAAGAAGCACACGCTCAAGTTCGGCTGGCAGATGCAACGCGAGGGTGTTGACGACTATAGCGCCAACAACTTCAACGGAACCTACACCTTCTCAAACCTTGAGCAGTACCGTCGGGTTCTGAATGGTGATCCGACAGCGCGACCGCAGCAGTATACGGTCAATCGTGGCAACCCGAATCTTGACTATTCGATCATCCAGAACTCGTGGTTTGTGAATGATGACTGGCGGCTCAACCAGAAGATGACGCTCTCATTCGGGCTGCGCCACGAATTCCAGACGCAGCTGGTCGACAAGGTCAACCTCGCCCCCCGCTTCGGGCTCGCGTGGTCCCCCTTCCGTGATCGCAAGACGACCTTCCGCTTTGGCGGAGGCCTCTTCTACTCGCGACTCTCCGGCAACCTCTACGAGTCGATTCTGCGTTTCGACGGAGTGACCCAGCAGAGCATTCTCATTCGCAATCCGCTCTATCCGGATCCGTTCGCAGGAAGTCCGAACGTCCAGATCAGCAACACGGTCAAGCGGGTCTTTGAGCCAAACATGAAAGCTCCGTACACGATCAACTACTCGCTGACGGTTGAGCGGCAGCTGCCGGCGGGGCTTAACGGCTCATTCACTTACATCTATGCCCGCGGGCTTCACCAGTTCCGAACCCGCAATGTCAATGCCCCGCTGCCGGGGACATACGATCCGACGATACCCAACAGCGGCGTGCGGCCGCTGGGGGATGTTGGCAACATCTACCAGATCGAATCCTCGGCCAGCTCGCGGTACAACGGGTTTCTCTTTCGTCTTGACCGTCGGATGGGACGCAATCTCAATCTGTTTGGCAACTACACTCTGTCGTGGACCCGGAGTGATGCCGATGGATCGGGTTCGCTTCCGGCGAACAATTACGATCTGACCAGCGAGTGGGGACGCGCCTTCACCGATCGACGCCATTCGTTCTTTGTCGGTGGACGGATCAGCCTGCCGCTGGCAATCAGTCTCTCGCCGTTCATCAACGCCTCCTCGGGCGGACCGTTCAGCATTACGACCGGTTTTGACGAGAACGGTGACACGGTGATCAACGACCGCCCGCTCGGTCTCGGTCGTAATGCCAGCCTTCCGGTGAGCCTCTATTCGAGCATCAACAATCGCTGTATCTCCAATTGTGGAGTTGGAAGTACCTCGCAAGTCTTTCTGCGGGACTACCTGCTTGCCAACTTTCCGAATGGAGTACCGGCTCAAAGTCCGGGATCATTCAACGCCAACGTGAATCTCAGCAAGACTTTCAGCTTTGGTGAGCGGAAGGGTGCCCAGGCTCAGCAGGGGGGTGGAGGAATGGGACCGATGATGGGAGGAATGGGTCGGATGGGTGGTGGCGGGATGGGATTTGGCAACGAGAGTGGACGGTTCAACCTGACTCTTTCGGCCCAGATCTCGAACGTGCTCAACCGAGTCAACCTCGGGAGTTTCAGCGGAGTTCTCGGTTCGCCCTATTTCATGCGTTCAAGCTCGGCCGGCGGTCCCCGTCAGTTTGAGCTTGGCCTTCGGTTCAGTTTCTGAGTCAAACCCGGGAATCCCATCCCGACAGGAGCGACCTGTTCGGGATTGGGATTCCCAGTCTTCCGCCCCCGGATAGATTCACGCGGCGCCTGCCGCCTGCCAGCCGTGCGGTGCCATTCAGCCATCCCCCTGATCAGGAGTTGAGAGCCAGCGCAGCGTGACCGCCGGACACCCCTCGCATTTGCCAGTCAATTTTCGCCCGGAAGGGAATTATTGGGTCGATCTCCCGTCTTGGTTCCATGGCTGTTGGAACCAATTGAGTTCAACTGAGGGGAGGGAAGGGGTATGAAGCGGATTGAGGTGGGCGAGGTGGCGAGGGCCGCGGAGGAAGTGACGGCCGGGGAAGACTTGACGGCCGGGGAGGAAGCAGAGGATAGAGGGAGAACCGGAGAATCCGGTGAAGCCCCGGACGGTACCGGCGAGCGGGCTCAACCCTCGCGCCAGCGGGAGGTGCTCGCGGCGCGGGAAGATCTTCCGGGGGAATCAGTTCTCACCAGCGATGGCTTTGAGGGGGAGATCTCCGTTGCGGAGGCCGAAAGCCAGAGTGGCGAGGAGCTTCGGCGCCAACGGATCTCAAAGCTGCGACAGCAGGCTGAGGCTCTGTGCGGTGGCCGGTTCACCGGCGACGGGATCGATCGCCTTCCGCCGGAGATGGAGGAGGCCTTCTGGCGGCAGCTTATCGCCTTCGAGACGGCCGAGCCGTGCGACCTCTTCGAGCTTCTGACGAAGGGTGGAGTCTCCCTGCCGGAAGCGGTTCTGGTCAGTGAGGAGCATCTCTCGGACCGGTTGTGGGAGACGATCTATTTCCTCTCCTCGCTCGGCTGCTATATTGAAAACACCGATCATCTGAGTGACCGTGAGCTCTATGCCCTGCTTCGCGATAATCTGCTCCGCGAACCGGCGATAATCTTCCCCGATGATCCGAACTACGCCTACCACATCGACACGATCGGGAGTGGAAGCCCTGCCGACCAGCAGATCTATCTCACCTACTACGCGACAGAGAAGGACCGTGAACTTTGGGCAAAAAGCTGGCCGGACGATCCGCTTCCAGCCCGAATTCCCTGTCCATTCGATCGCGATCGTCTTCTCCCTCGACCATCTTCCCGCCACTCAGAGCGGCTGATGTAGCGTCTCTCTCCGCCACCAGACAGGCCTCACCGCTCGGTCAGGTGCCGGGTCGGTCAGGCACTGAAAATAAAAAGGTTGATTCTAATGGCAACCGCTGCTACATTACGGTTCATTGATCCTGCCCCTGTCGAAATACATCTCACTGGCTGATTCAACTGACTGATTCAACTGACTGATTCAATCAGACAATAATTGAAGATTTACTAGAATCTACTAGAATCTACCAAGGATAAGCACACAAGGATAAACACACGGGGAGGGCCACGCTGACTGGCGCCTCCTGGATTGAGAGCGTCCCTTGAACACAAATTTCACACCATACATACTTGAGACGAACAGGCTCAGGCTTAGGAGGCTGACACTTGATGACGCCCGGTTCGTTCTTGCACTCCTCAATGAGCCTTCATTTCTGCAGAATATTGGAGATAAGCAGGTTCGGTCGCTCGATGACGCGAGATCTTATCTGACACACGGACCGATCACGAGCTACCGTCGTTACGGCTTTGGCCTCTACGCGGTTGAGCGAAAAGACTCACGGTCGGTAATGGGGATGTGCGGATTGGTCAAGCGTGACGAGCTGGATGACACGGATCTCGGTTTCGCCTTTCTTCCGTTCTACTGGGGCCGTGGGTATGCGGTTGAGGCGGCCTCGGCGGTGATGACCCAGGCACGTGAGGAGATCGGCCTCTCCAAAGTGATGGCGATCACAATACCGGACAATCACCGTTCGATCCGTGTTCTTGAGAAGGTTGGGCTTCGGTACCAGAAGATGATTCGGCTTTCGGAGAAAGGGGTGGCATTGCGACTCTATTCACGAGCCCTTGGCAGCGTCTCAACTTGAGCCGACCATTTCAGACAAACGATCTCCGGAGTCTGGCGTTGCTGCTGGTGGTGGCGTTGCCAGTGGACTCAGCAATGACATCCGCGACATCCACGTGGATGTCGTTGGTGAGGCCATTGCTTGCGCAGGATCCGGGAGCAGGTCGATGGCGCTGGCAGCATCCCTATCCCCAGGGAAACCCCCTCTACTCAATCTCGCTTACGACCGAGAGAAGTGGTCTCGCCGTTGGGCGGGACGGAGTGATCCTGCGCACGTTGGATGGAGGAGCGCGGTGGGAGCAGATCGAGGTGGGAACGAGGACACCGTTGTACGGGCTCTGGAGCCGGGGGCGGCTGGCGTGGG
>JBEGMZ010000277.1:0-4740 GCA_041182745.1 Acidobacteriota bacterium | reverse complement strand
CCTCCTGAGTAACCTGCGATATTCGACCAGTCGGAACATCAAGCAGATGGATGTCGCCGGTCTCGCCAAACTTACGAAGAAACGCTATCGTCCGACTGAAACGTGCTGCCCGTGGCATCGTATCGACCGTTCCCGGAGAGGTCGCCGTCGTAAGCTGTCGCCGCTCCTGCCCGTCGAGCGAGAGGAGGAAGAGGACGGTCGCCTCTCCCCTGCCCACCTCGAGATCGTTGACAACCAGGTGCCTGCCATCAGGCATCCATCCAAGCGCCCCGCGGGATCGGCCAACCTCTACTTCAGCCCCACCTTTGTGGTCGGCAATGATCACTCTCGCGGTCAGTCGATCATCTTTTGACCAGCGCAGGAAGGCGATCCTTTCACCATCAGGTGACCAGACCGGGGTTCTCTCTGCCTCCGGATGGGTAGTCAGTCTGATACGTTGAGCCTGGTCGACCGTCTTCAGGTAGATGTCCTCATTGCTGTCCGTTTCACCCAGACTGCTGAACGCCAGAAACCTGCCATCAGGTGAGAACTCCGGATCGAGCTGGTGGCTTGGTATCGCGTAGCGGGAGAGAATGGTCAGACTTCTGATCGACGACTTGAAGATGAAGTATGAGCCCGTGAGGAGAGCAATGGCAATTATCGAGATGACAAGACCGACTCGCACTCCTCGCCGCTGCCAGATGTCGCGGAGGCGGCCCTCTCTTCCGGCCACAGGGACGAGTTCAGCTTCCGGGTTATCAATGGTCGCCACCTCCGGGAATGGCTCCGGCCCGATCGACCTTACTGCAGCGGTGAAGATATATCCACGCTTCGGTATCGTCAGGATCCGACTCTCATTCTGATCCGGTTCGTCAATGACCCGACGAAGAAAATGGATCGATTGCGTGATATTTGCATCCTCGACGATGGTGTCCGCCCAGATCTGATCGATAATCTCTTCCCTTGTCACCAGCGCACCCTGATTTTTGACCAGGAGAAGCAACAGGTCGAAGAGTCGCGGCCGAAGGCTGAGTTGCCGGCCATCGCGAGTAATCTCACCAGCCACGAGGTCGATCCTGCACCTCCCAAATTCGTATGCACAGACTTCAGTCATAGCCATCTTTCGATCCGGTCGAATTCACTCACCCCGCTTCTCGGCTGCCCCACATCCAACTTGAGATGGAGGGTTGATGAAATACCGTCAAAATAATAGAAACCACCCTCGAGATCAACTCTTCAGGCCGATCCGGCAATGGCATCCAACCTTGAACTGAAGTGGTGACGAGGTCACGGTCAAGCCCCCGCCGGGATCATCACCGTGCCTGGAACTCATCCGACAACCGGTTGAGAAGGGCAGCTTAAGCGATACATTCTCTCTTCGTCTTCCCACAGGTTTCTGGACAGCTTCAAGTCTGCCGGGCCGCGCCCGGGAAGCATCGCCGCATCACATCCTCAAACCATAAAGCGATTGCCACGCGCCCCCCAAAAAGGTGAAGGGCGCCAAGCCTTTCAGCTGACGCCCTTCACTTATTGATTGAACGAAGAGACGCGTTCCAGTTCTAGAACTGGAGCCGCGCTCCGAGCTGAACCTGGAAGGCCGCGCCCGGATTGTTGTTGAGCAGGTAGTTCCCGTTCACATCCTTGACGCGAAGGAAGTTCGCATTGGTTGGAGCGGAGAATCCGCAGTCACGACCCACTGGCGAGGCGCAGTAGTTGAAGACCTGCGCACCGCTGAGCTGGATATTCTCGGCGTTGAGAAGGTTGAAGAACTCGGCCGAGAAGACCAGACGGCGCTGATCCCCGAAGCTGAACCCCTTCTGCACCCGGAGGTCGATCTCATAGGTCGCAAGGTTCCGGAAAGCGTTACGCTTGAATGGAACTCCGGCCGCCGAGTAGGGACGATCCGGCCCGCCAATATCCTCGTTGAAGTCCGACCCAACGCTCGCGTCGACCGGCAGCCCCGAGCGCATCCGCATCGCGCTTGACGCCTCAATCCCCATCGGCAGGAAGACGACGGTGTTGGCGACAAACTGGTGACGCCGATCAAGCCGCGAGAAGCTGAACTCCGGCGCAAGGTTGTAGGCATTCTCATAGGCAATGCCACCCGCGTCACGCTCATTGTCGTCATTTGAGAGCGAGCGTGAGAGCGTATAGAAGGCGTTGAACTGGGCGATCTTCCGGCGGAAGTTGGCCCGGATCGTCATCGACTGATAGACCGAACGCCCGGTCGACTCGCGCACCTGGATGCTGCCAAGGGTCGTAATCGGACGCGGAATCGCCGCCCGACCGGTTGCTCCGCGCAGCCCGAAGAAGGGCCGCCCGGCCACATCACCCGCGAGAACTCCCGGGGTCGGGATGTTCAGCTCACGATTGCGCTGCAGATAGAAGGTGTTAACCTGGCTGTAGTCAACTCCAAGCGTCAGCCCACGTGCCACCTCACGCTCGATGCCACCACCAAACTGGTACGACTTGGGATTCTTGAAGTCGTTGGCCATTGTGATCGGCTGCGCGCCGGTGAACGGATCGAAGCCAGCGAGTCCAAGCGCCCCGGCAATCGACTGGATCTGCTGTGGAGTAACGATCGGGAGTTTGTCGAGCGTGAAGTTGTTCAGGTCGATCCCGATCAGCTTCAACTGCTTGTAGACGGTATTGTTCGGATTGCCAACCGGAACCCGGAACGGCAACTGGATCGAGAGGTCTCCCGGAGTCTCCCGGAAGTTGTTGAGCGGAGCTGCGAGCAGCAGCATCGGTGTCCGCGCGTAGTAGATCCCACTGAAGAGCCGGATCGCGGTCTTGCCGCTGCCGGACGGATCCCACGCCATGCCGAGTCGCGGCCCAAACTGGTCGGTCACGTCGGGAATATACGATGGATCCACCTGGTGGCCCGACGGGAATCGGAAGCCCCGAACCCGATCCATCAGGATCTTGTTGGTCGCCTCCGGCGCCGGGTTGAACTGCCCCTCCCAGCGGAGACCGTAGTTGAAGGTCAGCCGCGGGTGGACGCGCCACGAATCCTGGGCGTAGAGCGAGAACTCGTTGACCGTCAGATCGAGTCGGCCATTACCGATCTGACGCAGATAGGTCACGTCGGTCGTGTCAAACCGATTGACAATCCCAGTCGTGATGCTCGGCGTGTAGGACAGGATGTCGAGCAGGGTGTTCGGATTGGTTCCGTTAAGGTTGAAGACTCCGAACTGATTGAAGGCAAACGTCTGATCCGCGAAGACGTGGTTGATCTCAGCACCAAACTTGATCGTATGATTTCCCTCAATCCAGGTCAGATTGTTGAAGATCTGAAAGCGCCAGTCAAACTGCGTCGTCGGAAGAAAGTTGACCGTGCCGAATCGGCCGATCGCACTGGTTACATTGGGCTGCTCTGCATTGGCAAGACGTGGCCGCACCTCACGCGAGTACTGCGCACGGAGCTCATTGACCAGGTTGGGCCTGAAGAATGTTGTCAACTGCCCGACCAGTGTCGAGGTCCGATCCTTCTCGGTACCATTGTTGCTGAGCGCGCTGACCGTATTCGGAAAGAGCTGGTTGCCCGTCGCGTTGGCGTTGAGCGCACTGTTCCAGCTCTGATTGAAACGAACATTGAGTCGGTTCGACTCGCTGAAATTGTAGTCGAAGCGTCCAAGGTAGGCCACTGCGTCGTTGGTCTGATCGAACGGCGTCTCAAGGCTCTTATAGAAGCTGAAAGCCTCACGTGTCGCATCGGTCGCCGTCACGTTCTGGAGCAGATTGAAGAAGACCACTCGCGGGTTAGTAAACCGCTGCTGCTCGTACGAACCGAAATAGAACGCCTTGTCCTTCTTGATCGGCCCGCCAATCGAACCGCCAAACTGCTGTTGCGTCGGAGCGACGTTGACGTTCCGCGCCAGATTGGCCTCAAGTGCCTTGTAGTAGTCATTCTTCTTCGAGAGGCTCTGTGGGCGAAGCAGGTAGAACGCTGTTCCGTGCAGCTGGTTGGTACCAGACTTGGTCACCGCCGTCACGACCCCTCCGGTCGAACGACCAAACTCAGCCGAGTAACCCGCCGCAACCACCTGGAACTCCTTCACCGACTCCTGCGGAATGGTGAAAGCGGTGTTCGAACGCTCACCTCCCCGAATGCCGCCGAAGAAGGGCTGATTGTAGTCCATCCCGTCGATATTGATGTTCGAGTTGATTCCACGCTGCCCGGAGAGCGAGATCTGTCCGCGCTGCGGATCGACCTGCGCCGTCGGCGTCAACGTCACAAAATCCTGGAAACGGCGGCCATTGATCGGCAGATTGGCGATCGAGGCCTCATTGATCAGCGCGTCCGGCTGCGAGACCGTCGTCTGGACCGCATCGGCCGTCACCGTGATCGCCTCACTCACCGCCCCAACGCCTACGGTCACGTTGATGTCGGAGATCTGTCCGACCTTCACCGAGACATTGGCGATCTCCGCCTTCGCGAAACCGTTCGCCTGAACCGTCACCACGTAGACTCCGGAGGGAACCAGCACAATCCGGTAGATTCCATCCGCGCTGGTGGTTGAACTCAACTCGAGCCCGGTCTGCGTGTTTGCTGCCTTGACCGTGGCGCCAGCCACCGCCCCGCCATTCGCATCCCGCACGATACCAGAGATCTGCCCCGTACTCCCCTGCGCCTGCCCGAGAGCCGGTACAGCACCTGCCGCCGCCAGCAAGACGAGCAGAAACACCCTGGAGGCCACTAGATTGAAACTCATTTTGGACATAATTACGCCTCGTTTGAATGGTTATATGGACTCAGGC
>JBEGMZ010000276.1:0-10457 GCA_041182745.1 Acidobacteriota bacterium | reverse complement strand
CGTAGCCGAAGAGGCTGGTTACCACCTGGTTCTGAACCCGGTTGATGAACTCCCGCTGACCGTTGACCTCAACCTCGTTTCGAAGTTCCGACTCCTGGCGAAATGGTGCGCGCAACCGGATAATGACGGGTACAACCCCAACCTTTTCGACCTTGAAACGCAGCTCCCGGAACCGTTCGTCGGCATTTTCACTCCGCGTCAGCCCAGCCGCCTCCTCCTCCAGCCTTCGGTTGATCGCGACCAGGTCGTCAGAATCATCCTGCGCGCTCGCTAGCGAGCCCTCTCCGAACCAGGTTTGGAATGGCGCCCCGCGCCAACCGGTAGCCCCAAGCAGCAGCACCAGCAGTGAGCAGCCGATAAGAACAGCACGACCGACAGGCCTGCTCAGGCCTGCATTAATGTTTCGCTTCAAAGGCATAGTACAACTCACCTGATCCAGGTTAACTGACTTCAGTTAACAGATTCAGAGGTTTAAAGCTCGGGGACCAATCACCGTCGGGGGATGGTGAAGCGGGTGGTACGAAGAAAACGGGGGTTTCAATGCCGGATGGTAGCATCCGAAAGCCGCGGCGGCAACGATTTTAACTTAATCGAAGAGCCTCAGAAAGATTAAAATTTGGATGGCCCGGAGGTGCGAGCTGGTCGGCTGCCCGGGGTGGGCTCAGACCAGCTCGCGGTCGCGCAGGTAGCGTATCCGGTCACGAAGCGAGGCGGCCTTCTCAAATTCGAGCCGGCGGGCCGCTTCGCGCATCTCGTGATCGAGCTGGGAGATCGTCTCTTCGATCTTGTCGCGACTGTAGCCCTCGTAGTCTTCAAGGTTGAGCGGCACCTTGAAGTAGTCAGCCTCGTAGGCGGTGACAAGGGTCGCGTCGATCGGTTTGATGATCGATTGTGGGGTGATACCGTGCTCCTGATTGTAATCGTGCTGCCGCTGCCGGCGGCGGAGGGTCTCGTCGATCGCATGGCGCATGGAGTCGGTGACGCGGTCGGCGTAGAGGATGGCCTTGCCGTGCGCGTTTCGCGCTGCCCGGCCAATGGTCTGGATGAGCGACGATTCGCTGCGGAGAAAGCCCTCCTTGTCGGCATCGAGGATCGCGACGAGTGAGACCTCAGGGAGGTCGAGCCCTTCCCGCAGAAGATTGATCCCGACCAGAACATCGAACTCTCCCTTCCGCAGGTCGCGGAGGATCCTGATCCGTTCGAGCGTGTCGATCTCTGAATGCATGTACCGGACGCGGACTCCGAGGTCACTATAGTAGTCGGCAAGATCCTCGGCCATCTTCTTGGTCAGGGTTGTCACCAGGACGCGCTCACCCCTTCCAACCCGCTGGCGAACCTCCTCAAGCAGGTCATCGATCTGGCCCCGAACCGGGCGAACCTCGACCTCCGGATCGAGGAGGCCGGTTGGGCGAATGATCTGCTCGATCACCTCACCCGCCGACTGACGTAACTCGTAGGGGCCCGGCGTCGCCGAGACATAGATCGCCTGGCCGATCCGCTCCTCCCACTCCTCAAATTTGAGCGGCCGGTTGTCGAGCGCCGACGGCAGCCGGAAGCCGAAGTCGACCAGCGTCTGCTTGCGGGCCCGATCGCCGTTGTACATTCCACGGATCTGGGGCACCGACTGGTGGCTCTCATCGATGATCACCAGCGTGTCGTCCGGCAGGTAGTCGAAGAGGGTCGGCGGGGGCGCACCGACCGCCCGCTGGGTGAGATGGCGCGAGTAGTTCTCCACTCCGCGGCAGTAGCCGAGCTCATTGAACATCTCCAGATCGTACATCACCCGCTGGTGGAGGCGCTGCGCCTCGACCAGCTTGCCCTGGGCAAGCAGTTGCGGCTCCCACCACTCAAGCTCTTCGCGGATCGTCCTGACCGCCTTCTTGACCGTTGCCCGGGTCGTGACATAATGCGTTTTGGGAAAGATTGCGACCCGCTGATCGTGCTTGTGCAGCACCTCGCCAAGCAGCGGATCGATCGTCGAGATCGAATCGATCTCATCCCCCCAGAGTTCGATCCGCAGAGCCTTCTCCTCGTAGCTCGGGAAGATCTCGACGACGTCACCCCGAACACGGAAAGTGCCACGGGTAAACTCGATGTCGTTCCTTTCGTAGAGCAGCTCGACCAGACGTTTGATCAGCTCATCGCGACTGATCCGCTGGCCGGGTTCGATCCACATGAGCATCCCATAGTAGGCGTCAGGATCGCCAATGCCATAGATGGCCGAGACCGAGGCGACGATGATCACATCGCGTCGTTCGAAGACCGAGCGGGTTGCCGAGAGGCGCAAGCGGTCGATCTCTTCGTTGATCGTCGCCTCTTTTTCGATGTAGGTGTCACTGGCCGGGACATAGGCCTCCGGCTGATAGTAGTCGTAGTAGCTGACAAAGTACTCGACGGCGTTCTGGGGGAAGAAGCCCCGAAACTCCTGATAGAGTTGGGCGGCGAGGGTCTTGTTGTGTGCCATGACCAGTGCCGGACGGTTGACCTGTTCGATCACCGACGCGACGGTGAAGGTCTTGCCGCTCCCGGTGATGCCGAGCAGCACCTGGTGCTTCTCGCCGCTGTTGAGTCCCCTCACCAGGTCGTTGATCGCCGCCGGCTGATCACCCCGTGGCTGGTATTCCGAAAAGAGTTGAAATTTCATGACGCGCCATACTAACACGAACTGATCGACCGTCGTGCCATTGAGATAATCGGAAGGTAAGTTTATGATCCGGACGCGATGATATATTTGCGGGCACGCAATTTTGAACCCTCGAAACTGGAGACAAACCATGGGCATCGATAATCAGACACGCCGGGAGTTCCTTGATCTCGCGGCACGGGCCGGCGCCGGAGCGGTGGCGGCGGAGGGCCTGGCCGGGGGTGAGCCTGTCAGGCCGGCGGCACGGCGGAGGCTTGCGATGGTCGGGACGGGCAGCCGGGGCACCTCGATGTGGGGAACCGGCGTTGCCGGACCCTACCAGGAGTTTGTCGAATTCGTCGGACTCTGTGACAGCAATCGGAAGCGGGTCGAGGTTGCCCGGGGCATGATGAAGGTCGACTGCCCGACCTTTACCGATTTTGACCGGATGGTGCGCGAGACGCGTCCTGACACCGTCATCGTTACGACGCGTGACTCGTCCCACGACCAGTATATCGTTCGGGCGCTTGAGCTGGGCTGCGAGGTGATCACCGAGAAGCCAATGACGACCGACGAGTTCAAGTGCCAGCGGGTTCTCGATGCCGAGAAGAAGTATGGCCGGCCGATCATCGTCGGTTTCAACGCGCGCTGCTCGTCGATTGCCGAGAAGACGCGGGAGTACCTTCAGTCGGGAGTGCTCGGCCCGATCACCTCGGTCGATTTTCACTGGTATCTCGATGTCAATCACGGAGCCGACTACTTTCGCCGCTGGCACGCCCACCGCGAGAACTCCGGCTCGCTCTGGGTTCACAAGGCGACCCACCACTTCGATCTCATCAACTGGATCATGGACACCGAGCCGGTCGAGGTCAACGCTTACGGCGAACTGCGCCACTACGGTCGTAACGGCCGCCTCCGCGCGGTCAACTGCCGTACCTGTCCGCACAAATCCGACTGCCGGTTTCACTGGGATATCACCCGCAATCCCACCGCGATGAAGCTCTATGTCGACTGCGAGTCAGAAGATGGCTACCTGCGTGACGCCTGCCTCTTCCGCGAGGAGATCGATATTTGGGATACTATGACCGCCAATGTCAGGTACGCCAACAACTCGATTATGAGCTATTCGCTCAACGCGTTTATGCCCTACGAGGGCTACACTATGTCGTTCAACGGGATGAATGGCCGGCTCGATGTTCGGACCTATGATCGCCAGCCGTGGACGGTTGCCGCCAACGCCGAGTTCCGCCTTTCACTCAATTTTGGCAAGTCGGAGCTGGTCGAGATGAAGGTGACCGGGGCGGATCATAACGGCGCCGATCCAAAACTGAAAGATATGATCTTCAAGCCCGGCGTACCCGATCCACTGCGTCAGCGGGCCGGATCGCGGGCCGGCGCCATGTCGCTGCTGACCGGAGTGGCCGCCTATCGGAGCATCGAGCAGAAGCGACCGATCCGGATCAACGATCTGGTCAAATTTTAATTCGGAGAGAGACTCATGACTGAACAGGCTGTCTTGTCCGCTGACCGCTACTTCGACCCGGAGCCGCACCACCTCGAGATTGCGAAGCAGCTCTATGCAATGGTCGCGTCAGCGCCGCTGATCTGCCCGCACGGGCACGTCGATCCGCGAATGTTCGCCGACCCGGACTACGAGTTTGGCTCACCGGCGGATCTGCTGCTGATTCCGGATCACTACATCTTCCGGATGCTCTACTCGCAGGGGATTCCGCTCGAATCACTGGGTGTACCGCGCCTGGATGGTACACCGGTCGAGACCGACCACCGAAAGATATGGCAGCTCTTCGCTGACAACTTTCACCTCTTCCGGGGAACGCCAACCGGGATGTGGCTGACCCATGAGCTGCAGGACGTCTTTGGGATCGGAGAGAAGCTGAACAGTGGCAATGCGTCGGCGATCTACGACCAGATTGAGGCCTCTCTGAAGCAGCCGGAGTTCCGGCCGCGAAGGCTCTTTGAGCGGTTCCGGATCGAGGTGCTCGCGACGACCGACGCTGCCGCGGATCGCCTGGAGCATCATCGCGCGATTCGTGAATCGGGCTGGAGCGGACGGGTTGTCCCGACATTTCGTCCAGACGGAGTCGTCAATATCGACCGTCCCGACTGGAAGCAGAATCTGATCGAGCTTGGTGAGGTCTGCGGATACGAGATCAGCAGCTACTACCATCTGATCCGGGCGCTTGAGGAGCGGCGGGCATTCTTCCGTCAGATGGGGGCGACGGCGACCGACCATGCGGCGCTGACGCCGTTCACCGTCGAGCTCTCCGATTCGGAGGCCGAGACGATCTTCGAGCGGGCGCTGCGAGGAGCAGCGACCGCCGACGAGGCGGCTCGCTTCACCGGCCATCTCCTGATCGAGAATGCGCGGATGAGCATCGAGGATGGGCTGGTAATGCAGTTCCACCCCGGGTCGTACCGGAACCACAACCAGTTGATCTTCGATCGTTTTGGGTACGACAAAGGGTGTGACATCCCGGTCGGGGTCGACTTCACGCGAGGGCTGCGCCCCTTGCTCAACCGGTTTGGGAACGATCCGCGCCTGACCCTGATCCTCTTCACGCTTGACGAGACGACCTATGCGCGTGAACTCGCTCCGATCGCCGGCCACTACCCGGCGGTCAGGCTTGGACCGGCCTGGTGGTTCCACGATAGCTTTAACGGAATGCGCCGTTATCGCGATCAGGCGATGGAGACGGCCGGACTCGGCAATACGACCGGCTTCAACGATGACACGCGGGCTTTCCCGTCGATTCCGGCCCGACACGATCTTTCACGACGGGCCGATGCCGACTGGATTGCCGGGCTCGTTGTTCGTGGAATTGTCGATATGGACGATGCGGTCGAGATGATTCAGGACACGGCCTGGCGCCTCGCGAAGAAGGCCTATAAATTTGATTAGAGGCTGTCCGGCAACCTGCGGGAAGACGAGCGGTGACGGAGTGATGTCACACAAAGCCACGAAGAGATAAGCAAAGGCTGTCATGCTAGTGATTGGATTGGCCTTCGATCAAGCTTTGTGGGCCGGTCTGCCGACCGGGTCACCGGGGGGATTCTGCTCGTTTCATCGATCTGAAAGAACGGCAGGATAAGCATCAACTTCGTCTCTTTGTGGAGTCGTGTGAGCAATCTCGCGGCAACAAGGCTCTATATAACGGGTTTTCGGATGGCCTCCAGGAAGGCAGACTTGTCGGTGGGTTACGCCGAATCGATCGAGTACCTCTACAGCATCGGCAACGAGATCTTGTCAATGAAACTGGGTCTCGATGCCATTCGTGAGCTGTGCGGTGAACTCGGCAATCCGCAGGAGAGGTTTCCAGCCATCCATATTGCCGGGACGAACGGCAAGGGCTCGACCGCCGCGATGGTCGAGTCAGTGCTGAGGGCGGCAGGGATCCGGACCGGGATCTATATCTCGCCGCACCTCGTCTCGATCACCGAGCGGATTCGGGTCGATGGTGAGATGATACCACCGGAAGATTTCGCGCGCCTCGCGACTCGCGTCCGGACCGCCGGTGAGCGGCTCCACCGGGAGGGACGGGTACGGACAATCCCGACCTTCTTCGAGCAGATCACTGCGATCGGCTATTTGTGGCTGGCCGAGCAGCAGGTTGAACTGGCGGTGCTTGAGGTCGGGATGGGTGGACGCCTCGATGCGACCAACATCTGCCATCCGGTCGTCACGGCAATCACTCCGGTCGGCCTCGATCATCAGCAGTACCTCGGTTCGACCATCGCCGCGATCGCCGGCGAAAAGGCCGGAATCATCAAGCCGGGCATTCCGGTCGTGGTGGCGCCGCAGGAGGCAGCGGCCCGGGCGGTCATAGCGGCCCGGGCGACCGAGCTGGATGCCCCGCTGATCGAGGGCGAGGTCACATCAGAGCTGGTCGGTCGGCGCCCGGATCTCCGGCAGTGTGCCACTTTCCACGCACCATCCGGACGGTACACCCTTGAGATGGCCCTCCGCGGAGATCACCAGCGCCTCAACGCCGCGACGGCTATCTCGATCGTCGATCTTCTCCGCCATCGGGGATGGGAGATCGGTGCCGAGGCGGTCGTCACCGGACTTGAGAAGACCTGCTGGCCCGGAAGGCTCGATCTGCGGACTGGACCGGCCGGGCTCCCGTTTCTCATCGATGGGGCTCATAATATCGCCGGAGTCGAGGTTCTGTCTGATTTTTTGATCGACTATTGTGCCGGCCGTCCACTTTCGCTTATCTTTGGGGCGATGCGTGACAAGGATCTGACGGCCATGACCCGAAGACTCTTCCCACTCTTCGCCCAGGTCATCCTGACCGGGATCGACAGTCCGCGGGCACTCGATCCGGCTGAGATCGACGCTCCGAGCGGGGTTGAGCGAGTGAAGCATCTCCCGGCGGCACTCGAACTTGCCGCCCGTCTTACCCCCCCCGAAGGGCTGGTGGTTGTCGCCGGCTCACTCTACCTCGCCGGAGAGGTACTGGCCCATCTTGGATGAAGCGGCCCGGGACCAGGCCAATCGCCACGACTCCCGGAACGGTTTCAGTTGCCCCGATAACCGATCAGCCTCAAACGCTATCTGGTTAGTACGACTTCCTGGTACAAACTGGGTTAATCTGACATGACTTAATCTGACGTGACTTGATCTGACATGAGAGGATGCTGCAATGAACAGACGTAGGTTTCTTGAACAGTCGGTGCTCTCCCTGACGGGACTGGCGGCGGCGGAGAAGGTTGGACGGGCCGGTGCGGCGACCGGGCGGGTCATCGTGATTGGGGCGGGCATCTCCGGGCTGGTCGCCGCGCGTACCCTCCACGATCGGGGTTACGATGTCGTGGTCGTCGAGGGGCGTGACCGGATCGGCGGACGGATCTGGACGGACACCACCTGGAATGACGTGCCGATTGACCTCGGGGCAAGCTGGATTCACGGTGTGAGGGGGAACCCGCTCAGCACGCTCTCCTCCCAGGCTCGGGTTCGCCAGGTTGCGACCAGTTACAGCCGCTCCCGCACCTACAATACCTCGGGTGCAGTCCTGACCCGGATGGAAGAGTCGGCGCTGAACAACTACGGCAACCTTCTCAACCGCACCATCGGACGGACCAGAGCGCGTGGCACCGATACCTCGATCCGTCAGGTGGCGGAGGATATTCTCAGCCAGCTCAACAATGTCCCGGATGCCCGCACTTACCTCAACTTCTTTATCAATACCGAGATCGAGCACGACTACTCGGGCAGCGCGTCAAGCCTCTCCAATAACTGGTACGACGACGACTCGGAATACTCCGGCGGTGACGCGCTGCTGTCACTTGGCTTCGGAAGCCTGACCGAGTTTCTGGCACGTGGTCTCAAGATCGAACTTGGCCAGAAGGTCTGGGCGGTCGACTGGAACAACCTTCCGGTTCGTGTCAAGACCGACAAGACGGAGTTCACCGCCGACAGGGTGCTGGTTACCCTCCCCCTTGGAGTACTCCAGTCCCGGAGCGTTCAGTTTGCGCCGGCGCTCCCGGCGACCCAGCAGAATGCGATCTCCAAGCTCGGGATGGGGCTTCTCAACAAGTGTGTCCTGCGGTTTTCGAGCGCCTTCTGGCCGGCTGAACTCGACTGGATTGACTATGTCCCGGAGAAGCACGGCCAGTGGGCCGAGTGGTTCAGCTATCGCCGGTCGATGAATCAGCAGATTCTTGTGGGCTTCAATGCCGCCGATTACGGCCGCCAGATCGAGGCTCTCTCGGATGGTGAGATTATCGAATCGGCCATGGTCACGCTCCGCACGATCTACGGTGCACGGATTCCGGAGCCAGCCGACTATCTGATCACCCGCTGGGCATCCGATCCCTTCTCGCAGGGCTCCTACTCCTTCAATGCCCTCGGTTCGGTGCCGATCATGCGAAAGGAACTCGCCCGCTCGCAGGCCGGTCGACTCTTCTTCGCTGGCGAGGCGACCAATCAGAACTACTTCGGAACCGCCCACGGCGCCTACCTCTCAGGCCAGCGTGCGGCTACTGAGATCGTCGCCAGCTTCGCCTCCTGAGGTGGCTACCTTGTCCGTCCAGTGAGCGGGGTGACGGTTCGCGTATTGTAGCGTTCGAGGTATTCAAGATTCTCCCTCGTCAGCGGGTACTGCTGGCGAGGGCGGCGCGGATATGGATCCATCCCGTGGAAGGGTAGCTCACCAATCGTCTCAGGTTGGGCTGAGTGGAGGTCCATATCCTTGCCAAAGCCATTGGCGTGGAGCAGCCAGGTCCGACGCCAGCCGTCCCTCAGCACCGGCAGCGCAGCCGTCGCAAAGTCGACCTGCAGCTCGTCGCCACTGCGTGTAATCACATATCGATTGTCGGGAGCGTTCAGCAGCTCCCGCACATCGCCATAGCGCGTATAGTTACCTGAGTGGGCCTTCCACGGGGCTGACGGCTCGATCGTCCGGTAGTCATAGATGAGGGGCCGCCGGCCATCCGGGGAGTATTCGCGCGGGAAGCCTCGCCAGCGGAGCTCGGCGGCGAGCGCGTCGAGCGTCGAGACCCGGGTTCCGGCTTTGTCGTCCGAAGTGTCGACGAGGATCTGATCCCAGTAGATGCGCATGCCGGTAACAATCCGGATGCGCCGGTCGTCACTGAGGAACTTTCCGGTCAGGTCGACCGTCATCGTCTTTGGCAGTCCGGCCGGAAAGCCCATTTGCGGAATGACGGTCTGCCATTCGCCGCGACGGTTGCGGACCTGCAGGTAGGGCGGGATCAGCCTCTCGCCGGCCTGGGCGGCGGCATAGTTCGAGGTCGAATCGGCGTAATCGATCCAGGCATGGAGCAGCAGAAGTGCCCGTGCCGATTTTGGTATCTCTCCCAGATCGAGCTCAATCGCATGCTCGCGCGCATAGCCTTTGAAGGGCAGCTTCTCGAACCCCTCCGGGTATCGACGGTCGATCTTCGAGATCAGTGGCAGGATGTCCGCTCCGCGATCGTCCCTCGCCGCAGCCGGGGGGCGTGCGCCACGGGTGGTATGGATTCTGAGGGCCGGGAAGGGAGGACCCGGCATCAACCGCTCGTTCGGGTAGACTTCAACCTCCGCCGGATGGTCGACCGCCAGCAGTTTCACCGCGTCAAAGAAGATTACCTCTTCAAGCTGGTTGTTGAGCCGAACCGATAATCGCCCGTCCTTCTCGCGAAGCTGTTCGCTGGTCAGACGGACATACTCGTCGGTATCCGGTGAGCTGTACCTTCCGGGCGCGACCAGTGCCGCAAAGGCTGAACCACCCAGAAAGTCGGTCACAAACTCGTACTCCGTGCCGTTCCAGGCGTAGAGGATCGGGCAGGAGGTTCCCTTGCGATCCAGCTCATCGATCTGACTCACCGGCTGCTCTCTCGTCGAACTGTTCACTGCCAGCTCGGACTGGAGTATCCCCGCTGGCCAGAAGAGCTGCACGGCGTCAACCCGTGTCCGGAAGCCAAGTCCAAAGGTGACCCCGCTCGCGGCCGGAGCCGGCGAGGCAGCGTAGACCTCAAGCTTCTGCCGCAGACTGCCGCTGCGCAGCTCAACCTTGGTTCCAGCTGCGCTCCGGTTGCTCGTTCGACCCGTCACCTGAAGCCGCGCAAAGTTTCGACCAAAACCCGCCGGCCTGAAGACTCCCGCGAGGTTGCCCTCCCCGGGGATGGTCAGCTCATGCCCGCCGTCGCCATCGAGGTCGACCAGTCCAAAGCCGCGTCCGCCGGGGCTTCCCTGCAAACCCGCATCGACCGGTGCCGCCAGCCCCTGACCGATCCCCCGCCGCCACCGGATTCCACTCTCCCCGAGGGTGACCACATCCAATATCCCATCGAGATCGAAATCGACCATCTGTGC
>JBEGMZ010000275.1:0-5108 GCA_041182745.1 Acidobacteriota bacterium | reverse complement strand
GAGTGGGAGTGGGCAGCGGCCGGACAAGATTTGGTGGCGGTACATTGGCGGGCTCATAGCTAAGTCCCTTGAGACGGTCGCGAACCTGCGGTGGAAGCTGCTGAAATGCTTTTTCGACCTCCTCCTTGGTCATAGCCCGCCGCATCATCTCCGGCACTTCTCCGGTCTTGATTGGCAGCGGTGAGATGGCCGGGGATGGAGATGGTGCGGCAGGCGCCGCTTCGCGCTGCGCGACCGGGGTGGCAGAAGGAGATTCAGTCGCCGGCCCTTCGGCCTGACGACAGGCGCCAAAGGCGGCCACCCCAAGAAACAAGACTACCGACGACACCAAAAATCGATTCTGACGAGCAGAGAGCAGAGCCATTAAACTCCTTCCACCGGACAAAGCCGGCAAAGCAACCAGATGACGGGAACAACAGCTGCCGGAGGCCACAGTTGACGCCGCGGCGCTACTTCTTCCCGGCCTTTGGCAGACTGACCAGGTTGGCGAAGAGCCGAAGCGGTCCGGGGACACCGGCCGGAAACTGTCTGAACCAGGCGTAAGCGGTAAAGACATACTGTCCCTTCCCGTATTGTGCCACAAGCTGGCCACCCTTTTGAACCGTGCCAGTATCATCGGGAGCGGCGAGTAGCGGGGTGAAGCGTGAATCCCATTCGCTCAGAAAATAGAGCCCGCGCTCCTGGACCCAGTTCTCCCAGTCGGCGGCACGGATCCGATTGGGAAAGTTGAAGAGCGGGTGGTCGGGTGCGAGGATGGTGATTGGAGCCGTCTCATCGGTGACTCGTACCCCACGCTGCATCTGGACCGGGTAAGGAGAGAAGCTGCCCCGGGTAAACTCCTCCTTGTTGTACTGGACAACGAGCGTCCCGCCATTGGCAACGTAGTCGAGGAGCCGCTTGTTGTTGGCCATGACATCCTCATTGACCTCGTAGACGCGAATGCCAAGAACGATCGTGTCGTAGCCGGAGAGGTCGCCGGAGGCGAGTTCGGCCGGGCCGATCAGCCTGACATCGACACCAAGCTGCTGGAGAACGCGGGGACCATCGTCTCCGCTGCCCATGATGTATCCGACCTTGAGGTCTTTCGCCACTTCGACCTCGAAGAGGCGGATACGCACACGGGAGGGGCGATAGACGAGATGGGTCTGGATGTGCGAATAGGCGATGGTCTGGTAGCCGGTGTTGAACCGGCGTCCATCGGCCTCAACGACCGCTTCGAGATCAAAGTTACCAGCGGCGCCCGGCGGGGGGGTGACACGGAAGAGGCGGGCGGTCTTCTCGCCCTGGCGGGTGAAAGCGATGGGGCGTGGATCGGGCTCAACCTTCCAGCCGACCGGGGCCGCGAGGGTGACGCGCCCATTGATGGGGCGGCGGGAGTTCCCGGTCACCTCGACCGAGACCTCGCGGGTTCGATCTTCGCTGCCGGCGGGTATGACAAGAAGCGCCGGTGTGACGGTAAGCGTGACCGCCGGCGCGACCTTCAACCCACGGCGGATCTCGCCAAAGGTCTTGTCGGCGAAGCGGAATTCGACCGGCTGCTCGATGGAGACAGGCTGTCCGCTAAGGGTCAGTTCAATTCTGGCGTGGGCGACTGGTGGAGCGAAGGGATAGTTGCGGGGCATACCCGACGTCCAGTCGAACTGATCCCGGGTACGCTCACGGGCAAGCCAGTAGGGCTGAGTGGGCATCGCGTTCTCAGGCGGTGTGGCCCGAAACCTCGCGACGTGGTCGGGAGTCTCACGCCCACGCAGCATCGCCATCCCAGTGGCGGGCTGCTCAGCCGTCGCGGTGAGCGGCTGGATCTGCCAGTCGGAGGCCGTGACGAGGGTGACCCGCGGCCGGACTCCCTCAAGATTTGGATCAAGGCGTCGGGTGCGGCCAAAATAGACGTGGGCCGCGACCTCGACCGCTTCCCCCGGGGTGGCGATCTCCGTATTGCTGAGCGCATCGACGATCACCCCGTGTGATCTGACAAGGGCGTTGGTGAACTCCTGCTCCTTGCGGTGGAGGATACCGTCGACAGTCGCCCGTGAAGCGGGATCGAGCGGGTCGAGGGCGGCGCGCAGGTCACGCACTTCACGAAGTCCGGCGGCAAGGTGAGGCGCGATCGCCTCCGGTTCGGTGATCCGATATGCGGCGAGAGCCTGACCAGCGAGGGCCTCGATCCGACGCAGTGCCGGCAGAATACGCTCACCGTGCGGACCCGCAAAACGGGCGGCGCCGGTCAACCCGACATCGAGCCCGTCGAAGAGCGAGCGCTCCTTGTCCGGAACCTCGACCGACGACTGCCAGCGTGGAAAGGAGCGGATCTGCGATCCACGCGCCTGGATCATGCCAAAATCCTGCGAGCGGTGGCGGCTCCGGCCATCCGACGCCAGCTCGGAGTAGGAGCGCCCGAGAACCGGATCGAACTCGCCGATATCGAACTCGGCACACTTTCCCTGGCAGGGTCCAAAGAGGCGGCCATAGACCTTGAGAACCTGCCACGGCTGGAGCCCCTCTTCACGGATCTGCTCCGGATAGCGAGCCGGATCGGCGGCAGCCCGGATCGCTTCCGGCGTCAGCAGACCGGCGACCTGGTGCTGACCGTGCCCGTCGCGAGCCGTTCCGGTGAAGCCGCTCACGATCACCAGCGGCCGCATCCGCCGGATGACGCGCACCATGTCGCCGAGAACCTCCTCGCGGTTCCATTTCTGAAGTGTCTCTTCGGGCGAGCGCGTAAAACCGAAATCGAAAGCGCGGGTAAAGTACTGTTCTGCGCCATCGAGCTTGCGGGCAGCAAGAAGCTCTTCGGTGCGGATCACTCCTAGATTCTCCCACAATTCCGGACCAATTCCGTTCTGGCCACCCTCACCCCGATTGAGTGAAAGGTAGGCGACACGCGCGCCCTGGCCACGGGCAAGATAGGCGAGAAGCTCGGTGCTCTCATCGTCCGGGTGGGCTGCGGTGTGGAGCACGCTGGCGATCGTCTGCAACCGACGCAGGGCGAAGAGCAGTCCCGCCGGGCCGCGATCCTCCGGCTCCGGACGAGTGTCGGCGGAGGTCGATCCGGTCGGCCAGCCGGCAAACAGCATTCCTGAAATCAGCACTATGGCAAAAAGCTTTCTCATCTCTCCTCCTGCGTTCCCCTCTTCCCATATCCCCCGGTGAACAGACTGACTACCATCCCGGTCACCACCACTGCAACACAGCCCACGACGTTGTACCAGAGAAAACTGATCCTGGTTGTATTGGCGACCAGCGCCACTGTCGCCATCCCGACCAGGAGGCCAATGAAAGCACCGTTTCCATTGGCCCGTTTCGTTCCAATCGCCAGCACGAAGACTCCAAGCAGAGAGCCGTAGAAGTAGGATCCAAACCGGTTGACAACCTCGATCAGCGAACCCAGGCGACCGGCCTGGAGGGCAACCCCGCAGGCGAAAAGTCCCCAGATGCCGGTGACAATCCGGGAGACCTTCAGGTAGTGGGCGTCCGGGGCCTCCCGGCGATAGTGGCGCCGATAGAAGTCGATCACCGTCGCCGTCGACAGGGCCGCCAGCTCTGCCGAGACCGACGACATGGCTGCAGCAAATATCGCGGCGATGATCAACCCGACCACCCCGATTGGCGCATAAGTCGTGACGAAGGTCGGGAAGACGTAGTTGACATCGCTGAAGCTGCGACCGGTCTGGGCACGAACAAGGCCGATCGCCCCACGCCTCGCCTCACCAATTCGTCTGGTCGCGGACTCGTACTGGTCGAACGCCGCCGCGCCTCCCCCCGCCGTAAAACTGAGCGCCGCCGCCCGCCGCTCAGCGAAAGCGGCAGTGTAGTCGGCCTCGAGCTCACGGTAGGCCGGCAGCGGCTCGATGCGTGCCCGATCATCAGCCTTGAAGATCAGTGGTGGCTGAACAAACTGGTAGAAGATGAAGACCAGCACCCCGATAAAAAGGATCAGCAGCTGCATTGGGATCTTGACAAAGGCGCTCATCAGCAGTGACGAGCGGCCCTCGGAGACCGAACGCGCCGTCAGGAACCGCTGCACCTGGCTCTGATCACAGCCAAAGTACGAGAGCGCGAGAAAGAGTCCGCCAAGAAGCCCTGACCAGAGGGTATAGGTCTCGTTAAGATCGAACCGCGGATCGACCATCCGCATCCGCCCGGTCGATCCGGCCAGCTCAATCGCACTCGCCAGCGAGACGCTCTCAGGCAACTGCCCGATGATCACCAGCAGAATCACTCCAAGGCCGATAAAGATGACGACCATCTGCTTGACATCGGTCCAGGTCACTGCCTGCACTCCGCCGAACATGGTGTAGAGCGTCGTCGTCAGCCCCATCATGAGCACCGTCGTCACCTCATTCCACCCAAGGACGATCGAGAGGATAACCGATGGCGCAGCAACGATCACCCCGCAGGCAAGTCCGCGCGAGACGAGGAAGAGAAAGCTGGTCAGGGCTCGCGTCTTCACGTCAAAGCGGCTCTCGAGATACTCGTAGGCGGTGTAGACTTTCGCGCGGTAGAAGAATGGCACCACCGTCAGACAGAGGATAACCATCGCAAAGGGCAGGCCAAAGTAGAACTGAACGAATCGCATTCCGCTGTCGTAGGCCTGGCCAGTCGTCCCGACAAGCGTGATGGCTGAGAGCTGCGTCGCCATCACCGAGAGGCCGACCGCCCACCACGGCAGGCTGCGCCCGGCAAGGAAGTAGCCCTCAATCTCGTTGCTCTTCTTTGTCAGTCGCAGACCATCGTAGACAATGTAGACCAGATATACCGCGACAATCGTCCAATCCAACCAGTGCATCGGCCTCTTCCTTCCGCGCCCGCTTCCACGCCCGCAGGCAGATCAAAATTGCGGTCACCCGCCAAAGACCCGTCTCTTCCCCGCCCCGTTCAAGCTCTCTGCTCCGATCGTGTCATACTAATCGAAACGACGTGAGATCAGCCAGAGAATGAGGATCAGAAGAAGCGCATAGATGATGACCAGCCAGTAGACGCGGTTCCAGTGCGGATACTCTCTCTCACTCATCAGTTCCTCCCGGCAAGGGTCTCGATGACCCGGCGGTGAAGTACGGGAACGTAGTCGAAGTGCTCCGGCTTAAGGAGCACACTCCGAAAGATGGTTG
>JBEGMZ010000274.1:0-4634 GCA_041182745.1 Acidobacteriota bacterium | reverse complement strand
TGACCCCACGGTTCAAGGCCCCGAACCAAGGTTCCGATTATGATTACCAGACCCAAGCTGCCGTCCCCGTTTCTGACTGCTGCGCTCTGCCTCGCTCTTCCGCTTCTCGCTGCGGCGCAGTCGAAGCCGGTTCCTACTGCCGGTACCGCACCGTCCCCGAGTGGGCCCGTTCAGGCTCCACCCTCATCCGCCCAGCTGATACAGCAGGGAAAGTCGCTCTACCGTGCCGTCCGGCTCAAGGAGGCCCTCGAAAAATTCGAGGAGGCTTTACGGCTCGAAGCCGGCCTCGAGGGGCAGTCGGCGCTTCGTGATGAAGCCCTCGGACTTGCCGCCGTGACAGCTTTCAGGCTCGACAATCAGCCCCTTGCCCGAAGATACTTCGAACAACGTGCCGCGAGTCCCGACCAGAAGAGCTCGGTCCGGGCCTTCTGCTACTACCGCATTGCCCTGACCTACTGGCGCGAGGTGCACGACCTTGTCGCGCGTCGCGGAACGATCGAGAAAGATCGGATCGTTATGTCTCACAGCGAGGCTGAACGCGCCGAGATCGATCTGCTGATATCCGGTGGGCTCAACAGTGTAGATATGACGCTTCGCCTCGTTGAGAACTACCCCGAGGCTTACAATATCAGAAACCTGCTTTATGCCGAATCGGCCCTCGTTGAGTCCGACCCGGCAAAGAGTCAGGCCCTCCGCCTTCTCTCGATAGAGGCACTCAACCGCGCCATCGAGCTGACCGAGCAGGCGGCAGTTGCCGGGCGGAAGACTGACATCGCCGACTTTGGTCAGCCGACCATCAGGATAGCGGAGTTTTCACGCACGCCTGAGGAGGCGGCCCTCCTCATCGATCCGATGACGAGGCTGATCGAAGGAGGTATCCCAACCAGGCGGGCCCAGCCGGTCTTTCCCCCCGTTAAGGCGCCAAAGCCCGAGGCGATGGGCCAGGTGCCGCCTTCGACCAATACCGCCCCCTCCGCTCAATCGACTCCATCCGTGCAGGGATCGGTCGCCACCAGTAACTCAATGCTCAAGGTGGAGGTACTGGTCTCGACCGCCGGCGAAGTGGCCTTTGCCAGTCTCATCGACGGGCGACCAGAGCTTGGACCCGCTGCCATTCTCGCGGCAAGGGGCTGGCGATTTGAACCGGCCCGTCTCAATGGTCGGCCGATCCAGGTCAGCGGACTCATCACGTTCGAGGTCCGGCCGCCCCGGAATCGCTAAGTCGGAACAGGCAACATTGGTACGCTGCTCAATGGAATCGCCGCGAATCAGGGACTTTTTTCAATGTTGCCTGTTTCGATGTCGGCTGTCTCTGCTTAGCTGGTCAATTTGAGAAGTCCGATGTAGGGAAGGTTTCGATAGCGCTCATCGTAGTCGAGCCCGTAACCGACGGCAAAGAAGTCAGGAATATCAAATCCAACATAGTCAGCCTGCACCTCGACCCGTCGTCTTTCCGGCTTGTTGAGCAGTGTCGCTATTCGGATTGAAGAGGCCCCCCGCGTGCGAAAGCTCGCCAACAGATAGCTCAGGGTCAGGCCGGTGTCGAGAATGTCCTCGACAATGATGATGTCGCGCCCCTCAAGCGGACCGTCGAGGTCTTTCAGCACCTTGACTTCTCCGGAGGTTGAAGTACCCTTTCCATAGCTTGAGACGGCGATATAATCGACGCTGAGGCTCAGATCGATCGACCGCATCAGGTCGCTCAGAAAGATGGCGGCCCCCTTCAGGACGCAGACCAGATGGGGGCGTCTCCCGGCATAGTCGTGGGTGATCCGGGCACCGATTTCACTCACTCGTTGCTGAATCTCCTTTGCTGAGATCACAACTTCGAGATTGGGATTGCTGAACTCTGACGGGGTGGTCGCATTATGTGACATCTCACTTCTTCTCCGCTCGATCCTGCAGGTCAGGGAAGGGCCACCGCCTGACAATATGCGGTTGGTCAGTGCCGCCGCCAGTAGCCCGGTTAAGATCAATCTGGCACTATATGGCGTCAGGGCAGGAGAGTCAATTTTTTACTCATATAGAAACCATGGACTATCGATTCCCACTGATTGAAAAACTTCCACCCTACGTTTTTGCCGTCATCACCCAGTACAAGATGGAGGCCCGGCGGCGCGGCGAGGATATTATCGACCTTGGTATGGGCAATCCCGATCTGCCCACACCCGAACCGATCGTTGATAAACTGGTTGAGGCGGCACGTAATCCGCGCAATCATCGTTATTCAGCATCCCGTGGCATTCCGAATCTCCGCGCCGAGATCGCCCGCTGGTACGCCCGACGCTATCAGGTCGAGATCGATCCTGAGACAGAGGCGATTGCCACGATGGGGGCAAAAGAGGGCTTCTCGCACCTCGTCATGGCACTGGTTGAACCCGGAACACGGGTCATCGTTCCCGATCCGAGCTATCCAATCCATTCCTTTGCGGCGACGATTGCCGGCTGTGAGCTGGTCAAGCTGCCGATCGACCAGGGGGCCGATCGGATGATGCAGGCTCTGCGCGAACTCGATTTTCCGAAGGGTGAGCAGCCACGGTTACTGATCCTCTCTTTCCCACACAACCCGACAACCGTGACGGTCAATCTCGACTTCTTCAGGGAGGCGGTGGCGATTGCCCGTGAGCGCGGATATCTCATCATTCACGACCTTGCCTATGCCGACCTGGTCTTCGATGGCGCCGAGGCTCCAAGCATTCTGCAGGTACCGGGCGCCAAGGAGGTTGCGGTCGAGATGTTCTCGATGTCAAAGAGCTACTCGATGGCCGGGTGGCGGGTCGGCTTCTGCGCCGGCAATCCGCAGGTGATCGCGGCGCTCACCCGGCTTAAGAGCTATCTCGACTATGGAATCTTTCAGCCGATCCAGATCGCAAGCATCATCGCCCTGCGCGACTGTGACGACCACGTCCCCGAGATTGCCAATGTCTATCGTCGCCGGCGTGACCTCTTGATCAAGGGCCTCGCTGCTGCCGGCTGGGATGTGCCAACACCCAAAGGAACCATGTTTGTCTGGGCAAAGCTCCCCGATTCGTTTGCTCATCTCGGATCACTCGAGTTCGCCAAACAGATGATCGCGAAGGCCGGAGTTGCCGCCTCACCAGGTATCGGCTTTGGGCCCCGTGGGGAAGGGTACGTCCGTTTCGCCCTCGTCGAGAACGAGCAGCGAATCGCTCAGGCAATGCGTGGAATCAAGGCGTTTCTTCAGGAAGAGCCCGAGCAGAAGCGCGATTACCGGATTCAATCCACATCGTAGCTTCCGCCCAGTAATGCCAATCAGTAACGGTAGGGGCGCTTCGCGAAGCGCCCTTACCGCGCCCCCGTCAGTAATCCCATAAAAATGGTTCTCAGCATCGGCCGATGTGGTAAACTCAGCACTGCCATATAGGTCATATTGGTCGTATAAGTAATATAGGTCATATAGGTCATATAGGTCACATAAGCCATACTAGCCATATTAGCCATAGAAGAGGTAGGACAATATGTCCAGAATTCTCAGTCATCTCCTTACCGATCGACTAGCCACGATCGTTATTTTGCAACTTCTTACCCGGGCGACAATCGCTGTCGCACTGCTTCTCTTCATCAGTCTCTCAACTGGCAGCGATCGGATGCCGCAACCATCCGCGCCGCCGGATCGCTCATCGCCTGAGGCCGGCACCTCGGCGAAGCTGCCATCCGGAATGGTCCGCTCGGACTGGGACGGGATCCTCAGCGCTCATCGCGAGTGGAAGCACGAGGTACGGGCGGAGGGGCGCGGCTGGAAGGCTCATAACCCGGCGACGGGATTGACGGCCAGCTTTGACCGGCGCGGAGTCGAGGTCCAGGCGGAGGGAGCCGCCTGGACCTGGGGGCTCGATCTGGTCAGCTACGGTGTGGGGAGGGCGCAGGTTACGGTCGAGAAGAGAACGCCTGCCGTTGAGGCGGCGGCCAGGGAGGTCACCTACGGTTGGGACGATAATCTGGAAGAGTGGTACCGAAACCATGATCGCGGCTTTGAACACGGCTACACGATCCAGCGAAGACCGGAGGCAAACGGAGCTGATGGACCATTGGAGCTGAACCTGAAGGTCCGCGGGGATCTACAGGTCACAGGCCTTGAGGCTGGACGCGCGGTAGTTTTTGGGAAGAGGGCGGGCGAGGCTCTGCTGAGATATAGCGACCTGAAGGTGGTCGATGCCAGTGGCAAGGAGCTGGAGGCACGCTTTGAGGGGGATGATGAAGACGCCTTACGGGTCGTAGTGGAGGACCACGAGGCAACCTATCCGGTGACGATCGATCCTACGATCAGCCAGCAGGCCTATCTAAAAGCTAGCAATACAGGCTCGAATGACGGTTTCGGTTCTTCCGTAGCAATCTCTGGAGATACTGTGGTCGTGGGGGCAGCTTGGGAAGACAGCACCGCCACCGGTGTGAACGGTGATCAGACCAACGACTTGGCCCCTGGGTCCGGTGCGGCCTACGTCTTCGTCCGACACGGAGCGAGTTGGAGTCAGCAGGCCTATCTAAAAGCTAGCAATACAGGCTCGAATGACCGTTTCGGTTCTTCCGTAGCAATCTCGGGAGAGACGGTGGTCGTTGGGGCACCCGGTGAAGCCAGCAACGCCACCGGCGTGAACGGTGATCAGACCAACAAC
>JBEGMZ010000273.1:0-6337 GCA_041182745.1 Acidobacteriota bacterium | reverse complement strand
GCGCCTCTTCGGGATTCCGGCGGTGATCGTTATGCCGGCCGATGCCCCACGGATCAAGGTCGAGGCGACGCGCAACTATGGCGCGGAGGTGATCTTCTACGACCGCTACACCGAGAACCGGGTTGAGATCGGTGAGCGGCTCTGCCACGAGCGCGGACTGACGATGGTTCCTCCGTATGACGACTATCAGGTGATGGCCGGGGCAGGCACGGCAACGCTCGAGCTGCTGGAGGAGGTTCCGGATCTGGATGAGCTGGTCGTTTGCTGTAGTGGCGGAGGGCTGATCGCCGGGGCGGCTGTCACCGCACGCCACCTCCGTTCGTCGATTCGCATTCTGGGAGTAGAGCCCGAGTCGGGCAATGACACCAAGCTCTCTCTCGATCGTGGCGAGCGGGTCGAGATCCCGGTACCGCGGACAATCGCCGACGGACTGGCGGTCAACACCCCCGGCCGACTCACCTTTCCGATCCTCAGGAAGCTGGTCGACGATGTCCTGCTGGTCTCGGACGAAGAGCTGATTCATTCCATCCGCTTCATCCTTGAGCGAATGAAGGTGCTGGTCGAACCATCCGGGGCGGCCGGGGCGGCGGCGGTGCTGCACCAGAAGACGAGCACCCGCGGCCGCCGCGTCGGTGTCATCCTCTCGGGGGGGAATATCGATCCGGTCAGCCTTTCCGGCTACCTTGCTGAAAGCCACTAACGCGACTTGCGACACGCCACCGCCACCGCTTAGAATGCTTTTTTGGTTTAGCGGATCAACAGTTAAGATATTTAGATAAGATATGTCCTGGTTCAAGAGGCAAACAGAGAAGATCGGTGAGTTGGCCCCCCCCGAGGAGCGAACCGTCAGAACCGAGGGGCTCTTCGTCAAGTGTGACAACGAAGACTGCGGCGCAACCCTCTACCGCAAGGATCTGGTCGACAGCCTGCAGGTCTGCCAGCGCTGCGGCTATCATTTCCGGATTGGTGCCCGGGAGCGGTTGCGGTTACTCTTTGACGAGGGGCGTTACACCGAGCTGCACGCCGCAGTGGCGCCATCCGATCCTTTGCGATTCGTCGACAACTCTCCCTACTCCGAACGATTGAAGAAAGCCCAGAAGGCGACGGGGCTGCTCGACGCGCTACTGACCGGCGAGGGGCTCCTCGGTGGTCGGACGGTGGTGATCAGTGCGATGGAGTTTGGCTTCATCGGCGGGAGCATGGGCTCGGTAGTGGGTGAAAAGATTACGCTCGCCATCGAGCACTGTATCGCAAAGCGGCTCCCGCTGATCGTGGTCTCCTGTTCCGGAGGGGCACGAATGCAGGAGGGGGCCCTCTCACTGATGCAGATGGCAAAGATCTCGGCGGCGCTCGCGCGGCTGGATGAAGAGCGACTGCCATACGTTTCGCTGCTGACCGACCCAACGACGGGCGGGGTGACTGCCAGCTTCGCAATGCTCGGTGACCTGAATATTGCCGAACCAGGAGCGATCATCGGTTTTGCCGGAGCGCGGGTGATCGAGCAGACGATCCGCCAGAAGCTGCCAAAGGGGTTCCAGCGTTCCGAGTTCCTTCTTGAGCACGGGATGATCGATGCAGTCGTCGACCGGCGCGAACTCCGTTCATTCCTGATCAGTGCTTTCAATTTTACCGGCCCCGATCACTGAATCAGCGAAGCGGATCAGGTTCGATCAGGCCGGGGAGCAGACTTGCCTCACCATGAATTTCAGAATCTTCACCATCCTGTTGGCGGCGATCATCGCCCTCGGTTGTCGGCAGCCGGATCGCACCGTCACTCCCCCGATCAGCAGCGCCAATAGTGAGCAGAGTCGATCCGGGGTCGGGGCTGAGACAGGATTTGACGGCCAGAAAGCCTTTGCCCACGTCAGAGCCCAGGTCGAGTTCGGTCCACGCCCGGCCGGATCCGAGGCGCTTGAGAGAACTCGCGGCTACCTGCTCGCACAGCTCCGGAGCTATGGACTCAAGCCCCGCCTCGACGAGTTTTCGCCGGTCACGCCAAAGGGTCGGGTAAAGATGAAGAATATCATCGCCGAGATACCGGGGCGCCAGCCGGAGACGATCATCATTGCCAGCCACTATGATACCAAGGAGTTTGCCGACTTTCGCTTTGTCGGCGCCAACGATGGTGGCTCCAGCACCGGGATATTGCTGGAACTGGCACGGGTTCTCGCCAGCACTGCCACGACCCGGAGTCTGACCCTTCAGCTGGTCTTCTTCGATGGAGAGGAGGCCTTCTGCCGTGAATGGAGTGAATGTCTCGAGGGCAATGACAACACCTACGGCAGCCGCCACCTGGCGGAACAGATCAGCCGAAGCGGAAAGAGTGGGCAGTACAAGGCGATGATTCTGCTCGACATGGTCGGCGATCGAAACCTGGCCATCCCGCGTGAAGAGAACTCATCACCCTGGCTTGTCAACGCAATCTGGCAGACAGCGCGGGAGATCGGCCTGTCACAGCATTTTCCCAACAGCACACATTGGATGACCGATGACCACCTGCCATTCCTGAAAGCTGGCATTTCGGCGGTCGACCTGATCGACTTCGACTATGGCGATGACGCGGAGAGCTACTGGCACACCAGCAAGGACACTCTCGACAAGATCGATCCCCGCAGCCTGCAGGTGGTCGGGGATGTCGTACTGCGAAGTCTGCCGCGGATCGAAACGATCAGCAGGCCGTAAGCCCGAAGCATCCGCCCGGTCAAAGCGCTACCCTCTATCTTCACGCTTCGCCCATATTGTATAATCCAGCCATTCGGGCGTGGGTTGTCGTCCCCTCCGTCAGCCATCAGTTTGGTGACACGGCATTACCGGCACGGTGTCAGGTTTGTTGCGCGCAGTTCACTTCTTTTCTCGGAGGAATGTGGATTATGAAGTGGGAGTACCGGACAGTCGATTGGGGCGAGATTCGCAAGATTGGCTCGCGAATTACTGGAGAAGATTTCATCGAGGCGAATGTCGACGCCGGACTCAACTCACTTGGCAGTGAGGGCTGGGAGCTGGTCACGGTCTACGTTGACGGTTACAGCTCGCATCGCGGGAGCAAGGGCGAGGAGCTGCTCGCGAGCAGTCGCTACGTCAAATATACCTTCAAACGCCCCCTTGCCTAAATAGCCTAAATGGCCTGAATGGCCTGAAGGGGCTCAGGTTCCAGACCGAAGATCTATCAACTCGGCAATATCATTAAATAGAATCTTGGTGATCTGGCCATCGGCCGCGACGATCTTGACCGCCGGCTTGCTAAAAGGCTGTGTGCTGCGCAGGTTGTCGATGCGACCGCGGATACGAGTGCCATCGACCTTGACCACCTCGATCTCCGGGCTGTCGAAGAGCCCCTGCAGCTTTTCCATCATTGAGAAGAAGTCATTCATAAAACCTGCCCAACGCCGGGATAGACCAGCGAACTAATCAAGACACTTCAGGTCAAGACACTTCAGGAAAAAAGGGAGAACAGGAGCACCAGAGCAGTCTTGACGGGGGGGGCCTCGAACATCGACTCGTCACCAAAGAGGAGGACGACTGCCTGGATGCCATTATAGACAAGGTGGACCGCGATGCAAGGCAGGAGGCGTCCGGTAAACGCTCGGATCAGCGTCAGCGCGAGGCTCAGGGTCAGAATGGCAGCGATCGCGGCGACGCTGCCCCAGTACTGTGGAACGTGGACCAGGGCAAAGAGGGCGGTGGCGACGGTAACCCCGGCAGCGGCGCCAAAGCGCCTCGCAATACCGGCATAAAGGATTCCGCGGTAGACAAGTTCCTCGACCAGCGGTGCAGTAAGAACAGCCAGCGCGGCCACCAGATAGCGGATTGATGGACCCATCCGGAGCAGCTTCTCCATCTCGGTCTCACGGTGGGGCAGCAGCTTCTCGAAAGTGAAGGCGATGCCGAGCATCAGAAAGGCGAAGGCAACGGCGTGTATCCACCGGAACTGGGGATGCCACGACCACACAGTCGCATCGCGAAAAGGTCGGCGGCCCCAATTGGTGATGACCAGCCAGCAGACGAGAAGCGTCAGCAGGTGAGCGGGAAAGGTGAAGGCGATGCTCAGAAGGGCCATGGGGCGGTCCATCTCATAGGTGGTCGGAATGGCCCCGGTCTCTCTGAACTTGATGAAGATATAGATGACCAGCGCGACCAGTTGGAGCCCGACGAGAAGGGCGACACTGCTGGCCCAGGTGAGCAGACCGGCCACCGGCCCCCACGCACAAGTATTGTGAGTATGAGCAGCGGGAAGGCCACCCACTGGTTCGGGGGCGGACTCGGATGATGGGGGCGGTGAAATCATATCTTCCATATCTGTCTCCAGAGTGTCTGTCTGCGGCTATCCCTAATATCTTCAGCCTAAGTACTGGCGATTATGCCAGCCGTTTGCGAGGCGAGCAACAATGCGATGATCGTCTTGGAGTCGACGATCTCTCCCTGGTGAACCATTCGGAGCGCATCTGCGAGTGGAAAGAATAGAACCTCGACCAGTTCGTCATGATCGAGCTGCTGGCGGGTTGGTGTCAAATCAGCGGCGAGGAAGACGTGCAGAACCTCCTCACAGAATCCGGGGGTTGAGTAGAAACTGGAGAGTTTCTCAATCCGGCCGGGTCGGAACCCGGTCTCCTGTTCAACCTCGCGGCTGGCACACAGTTCGGGGGTTTCGCCGATCTCGATCCGGCCGGCAGGAATCTCAAGCAGCTCGGCGCGGGCCGGGTGTCGGTACTGGCGAACAAGGGCAACCCGTCCATCGTCAAAGATCGGCAGCGCACCAGCGCCGCCGGGATGGCGAATGACATCGCGGGTCACCTCCAGGCCATTCGATTCGATCAATTGATCGCGATCGACTGCGAAGATCGGACCGGAAAAGAGACGACTGGTGGTGTTTACCTGGCGCATGAACTAAAGATCCCTTGGTTTCTCAAGCAGGATGGTCTCGCGGTAGGTCGCGTAGGTCTCCCGTCCATTGAGTTTGGCAGGAGTAAACCGGTACTGGCGGAAGGCTTCGACCGCCTTGGGATTGAGAGCTGGATCCGGTGTGTCGAGAACTCGGACATTGGTGACGCGGCCGTCTGGTGTGATGATCCCCTCGAGGGTGATCGATCCGCGTGCCCGCGACCCTGGCGCAAAGTTGAGCGGGGCGCGACTGGTCAATGTCGGCATGACAAAGATGTCACTCCGATCGAGGGTGATTCGCGATCCGAACTGATCGGTTGGACGGGAGATGTCGGAGGGTCGGTTCTGCAGGGCTTTCGTATTCTGGATGACGAGCGCAATGGTGACGAGAAGGGCGCGGGTGGTGGGAGCCTTCTCGGTCCCTCCCGGGCCAGCAAATTCACGGACGGCGAAGCCGCCCGACTGCCCGCGCAGGGCGAGGGTGTCATTGGTGCCGACCGTGACCCCCTTCACTTCGAGAAGGGTCCTGCCGTCGTAGCTGGCAGTAAAGTCCAGGGTGAGATCCTCCCGGGTAATGATCCGGGGATCGATGGTGAAGGTGAAGGGACGATCATTCATCGGCTGGCTGTCAGTGAAGGCCTCACCCTCGCGAAGTCCGACCGATTTGACGTGGCGCAGCCTGATCTCAGCCGCGCCAGTCTGGCGACTGACAAGCGCGACCTCTTCCTGGGGACTGGTGGCCCGCGCCTTGAGTGAGGTGACAAGGGGAAAAGGCTTTGAGGCCTGGTCATCAAACTGGTAGATCGAGATAGTCACCCCGGCCCCGAGATCACCCTGTTTGAGCAGCTGGGCGCGCGCCTCACCGGCACTGAAGAGGATCAGCAGCAGTGGGATGAGCCTTCCTGGTCGATCAATGGTCATCAGCCGGGCCTTGAGTCGACTGATCGTTTGTTTCATCACCGGAGTTCCTCTCTTCGAGATAGAGGCGGTAGACCTCGCGACGGGGAAGGCCACGTCGGCGAGCCACCAGCCTGATCGCTTCATTGCGCTCGGACACATCCCCGGAAAGAAGACCTTCGACCTCCTCAGCAATCGAGAGATCATCCGGGAGAGTGCGATTATCACCACTCTGGCCGGCGATGGCAAGGACCATCTCTCCGCGCGACGGCCCCGCCTCCTCGAGCTGACGCAGGGTGGCAAGGGTCCCCCGTCGAAACTGCTCATGAAGCTTGGTCAGCTCACGGGCAAGAACAGCCGGCCGGTCACCGAGGATCTCAAAGGCGTCTTCAAGGGCTTCGCGGATCCGATGGGGAGACTCATATAGAACGAGAGTCGAGCGTTCTCCACGCAACTCTTCGAGACGGATCCGACGGGCCTGCTTCCTTGACGGCAGAAAGCCAGCGAAGAGAAAGGCGTCCGTGGGAAGACCTGAGGCGACCAGGGCCGTGACGAAAGCGGT
>JBEGMZ010000272.1:0-4012 GCA_041182745.1 Acidobacteriota bacterium | reverse complement strand
ATCTTGAGTTTGTCAACCCGGTGGTTGAGGGGATGGCGCGGGCGAAACAGGATACCCTTGTTTCGGGTGGAGCGGTGATTGACCGGGCCAGGGGGTCGATCCTGCCGGTTCTGATCCACGGCGACGCCGCCTTTGCGGGTCAGGGGATTGTGACCGAGACCCTCAATCTGGCAAGCCTTGATGGCTATACCACCGGTGGGACGATCCACTTTGTGATCAACAATCAGATTGGGTTCACGACCTCTCCCACCTCGAGCCGATCCTCGATCTACTCGACCGATGTTGCCAAGATGACGCAGCTGCCGATCTTCCACGTCAACGCCGACGATCTGGAGGCGGCCTACCGTGTGCTGCAGATTGCGCTCGATTTTCGCAAGAGATTCGGCAAAGACGTGGTGATCGATCTGATTGGGTTTCGTCGTCACGGTCACAATGAGGGTGATGAACCGAGCTACACCCAGCCGTTGATGTATCAGCGCGTCAAGGATCACCCTGGGGTCCGCCAGCTCTACTCGCGCCAGTTACTGCGTGAAGGGGTGATCACCGAAGAGGATCTGAGTCTGATGATCGACGAGCGGTGGCGACGTTATGAGAACGCGATGCTCGGGGCGAAGGAGATTGTCGCCCGTCAGAAGTCGGTGACGCGGCTTCCGGAGCCGGTGCTGGAGAGGGATGGCTCCGAGGTGGTCGAGACGGGCGTTCAGCGCGAGGTGCTGGGCGAGGTCTCACGGGTGATGAACGTCGTGCCAAACGGGTTTACGCTCAATCCGAAGATGGTCAGCCAGATGTCGCGCCGGGCACGGATGGGCGATGGGGAGTTGCCGATCGACTGGGGTTTCGCCGAGGGGCTCGCCTTCGGTTCGCTGCTGGCGGAGGGGACCTCGGTACGCCTCTCCGGGCAGGATTGTGGGCGGGGAACTTTCAGCCAGCGTCACGCGATCCTCTATGACACACTGACCGGTCAGCCCTGGGTGGCGCTCGAGTCGCTCTGCCGTAATGGGACTCGTTTCAATGTCATTGACAGCTCTCTCTCGGAGGCGGGCGTCCTTGGATTTGAGTATGGGTATTCGGTCATCGCAAAGAATGAGCTCACAATGTGGGAGGCGCAGTTCGGTGATTTTGCCAACGGCGCTCAGGTGCTGATCGACCAGTTTATTGCGCCGGGCGAGGATAAGTGGCAGCAGACTTCACGGCTGGTTCTGCTGCTGCCGCACGGTTATGAAGGGCAGGGGCCGGAGCATTCGAGCGCCCGACTCGAGCGTTACCTCCAGCTCTGCGCCCATGACAACATGCAGGTCTGTTACCCGACGACACCTGCCCAGTATTTCCACCTCCTGCGGCGACAGGTTCGGCAGGAGCTGAGTCGTCCGCTGGTGGTGATGACGCCAAAGAGTCTGCTGCGACTGCCGCAGGCTGTCTCGACACTTGACCAGTTCACGGTTGGTGGATTCCAGCCGGTGATCGGAGACGCTGTCGACCCAACCTGGGTTGAGCGAATCCTCCTCTGCAGTGGCAAGGTCTACTATGACCTTGTCGCCGGTCTCGAACGTCAAAACCAACTCGCGGGAAAGGTTGCGATTATCCGGGTTGAGCAGCTCCACCCATTTCCGCAGATGCTCCTCCGACAGTGGTTAGCGAGATACAACGGAGCGAGTGAGGTCTTCTGGGTTCAGGAGGAGCCGCAGAATATGGGTGGCTGGAGTTACATGCGACCACGGCTGGAGGCACTGCTCAGGGATGATCAGGATCTGAAGTATGTCGGGCGGGTAGCCAGTGCGAGCCCGGCGACCGGTTCCTACACGATTCACCAGCTTGAGCAGGCACGCTTTGTTGCTGAAGCGCTCGGTTGATGGTGGGATGGCGTTGAGAGGAGTTCACTTCGATTGGCATCACAATCTTCGGAGAGACAGGGATTGACGCACGATGCGGCGCTCGATCTTGCCATCCGTTCGGCGCTGACCGTTGTCGGACGAACCAGCCCCAATCCTCCGGTCGGGGCGGTGGTGGTTCGGGATGGGGTAGTTCGCGGCATCGGAGCGACGCAGCCGCCAGGTGGTCCGCACGCCGAGGTGGTGGCGCTCCGCGAAGCGGGCGAGGCGGCGCGTGGCGCCATCCTCTACAGTACTCTTGAACCCTGCACTTTTCACGCCCGGACCCCGCCCTGCACCGCCGCGATAATTGGCGCCAGCATCCGGGCAGTCTTTTATGTTGCGAGTGACAACGACCCACGGATTGGACCGGGCGCTGGCGAGGTTCTGCGGGCGGCGGGCATTGGGGTGGCCAGACTCCCTGATCCAGGGAGCACGGTTGCGGAGATGCTGGCGCCATTCCGGTGTCGGATTGCCACGGGGCGGCCGATGGTCAGCGTGAAGTATGCGATGACGCTGGACGGTCGAATTGCGGCAGTGGGCGGTGACAGCCGTTGGGTGAGCGGCGCCGAGGCGCGCCATCAGGTGCACCTGCTGCGTGACCGGGTTGATGCGATCATGGTTGGGGTCGGGACAGTAATCAGTGACGATCCGGAGCTGACCACACGCCTGGTCGATCATTGGCGGCCAGTTCGCCACCCCTTGCGGGTGGTGGTTGACAGTCGCGGTCGGGCGCCGTTGGGGGCGAAGCTCTTTGAGCCAGAGATGTCAGCGCGCACTCTGGTGGCGACGGTCGCCCCGGATTCCGGCTGGGTCGGGGCACTTCGGGCTCGAGGGGTTGAGGTCGAAATCCTGCCAGCCGATTCTACCGGCCGGGTTGACCTGCCGGTGCTGCTCAAACTCCTTGCCGGTCGTGGAGTCAACCATCTCCTCGTTGAAGGTGGTAGTGGGTTGCTTGGCGGTCTCAATGACTGCGGGCTGATCGACCAGATCCAGGCCTATGTCGCCCCAAAGCTGGTCGGAGGGGCCACTGCTCCAGGGCCGCTGGCAGGCCTTGGTGTGTCCCGGATGGCTGGGGCCCGCAGGTTTGAGCTGCAGCGGATAGAGCGCCACGGCGACGACGTGCTATTGGTGGCGATGGCAACCAACCAGCCCTGGTGGGAGTCCGACTCCTCCGGTACTGAAGATGGAGAGATCGATGTTCACTGGCATAGTTGAAGAGATGGGAGAGGTGCTCGCAATCGCCGGCGATCGTGAGCTGGAGAACTTTGTGACCATCGGCTGTCGACTGGCGGTCGAGGGGACTCAAATCGGTGACAGCATTGCTGTTAATGGAACCTGCCTGACGGTTGTGACGCTCGAAGATGGTCGCTTTACGGTTGGTCTAAGCCCGGAGACACTTCGTCGAACCAACCTCGGGGAGCTTCGAGTTGGCGATGCGGTCAACCTTGAGCGTGCTCTGACCTATGGCGCACGGATGGGTGGCCATTATGTCCAGGGCCACGTCGATGGAGTCGGACGCATCGCCAGCATCATTCCGGAGGGCGACTCGCTCCGTATCCGCATCGAGCCACCCGCTAACCTTGGTCGCTACATTGTCGAGAAGGGCTATGTCGCTCTGGACGGCGTCAGTCTGACGGTGGCGGCCCTCGATGAGACCGGCTTTACCATTGCCATGATCGCTTACACCCGTGATGCGGTGGTGATGGGCCGTCAGGATGTTGGCGCCCGGGTCAACATCGAGGTTGACATTATCGCCAAATATGTTGAGCGATTGACCGGCCCGCTTACTGGTCTCCGGGGCGTCGGGACAGCGGAGGTGGTCTGATGTTCAGCCCAGTCAAGATGGCCCTTGCCGACTATGCGGCTGGTCGCATGGTGATCATCGTCGACGACGAAGATCGTGAAAATGAGGGTGACCTCGCCTGCGCTGCCGTGCACGTCACCTCTCAGATCATCGCCTTTATGGCCCGAGAGGGGCGAGGGTTGATCTGCCTCCCGCTTGATGAACCGATTGCCGACCGGCTCGACCTGCCACTGATGGTCACCGATAATCGATCGCCCTACGGGACAAACTTTACCGTCTCAATTGAAGCGGCGACCGGTGTCACCACCGGAATCTCTGCTGCCGATCGGGCGCGGAC
>JBEGMZ010000271.1:0-4304 GCA_041182745.1 Acidobacteriota bacterium | reverse complement strand
CTTAAGGGGGAGATGAATGTTATCGGGGGGTACCGTCGTGCCCATCGCACTCTTCCGGCATCCACCCCCGTATAAGCGGGTTGTGGAGGCCGACGGGGAACCGCCCGGACTGGACCTGATCGGGGGGCGGACCGGTCGGCCCCCCGAAACGTATCAATTATCGGATAACTACAGTTGCCGGTTAACTACTTTCGCTGGTCAACTAAACTGAGTTGACTACTGTTCAAGACCTTCGATCTGGAGACCGATCGGGGATCCTCCAGCCGCCTTGACGGCGTCGATCGCCCTGACCACTTCACCGTAGGCCTTCGATCGCGGAGCTTTGATAAAGACGGCCTTCCGATCTGCCGGACGCCCATCGAGCGCACTCAGCAGCCGTTCTTCCAGGGCCTGAACACCCTTCAACTCCTCGGTGTTGAGCTTGTAGGTATCACCAAACTGCGGGACGGTCACCAGAAGGCTCAACGGATCCGGTGCCTGATTTTCTGGCATCTTCTCCGGTGGCTTCTCTGGAACCTTCGCCTCAAACTGATGCGGCTTCTGCGGACTGATGACCATGAAGATGATCAATAGCACCAGCAGGATGTCGATCATCGGGGTGACGTTAATTTCGGGCGCGACCTCTTTCGAGGCTCCACTCATTGCCATGGCAACGACTCCTTATTGAGGACGATAACTTTTATTTGTAATTTGCAGGTAAAGGTATTATTCCTTCAGCTTATCAGCAACCAGACCAATCTGATCAAAGCCGGCCTCGCGAATCGAATCGATCACGTCAACGATCTCACCGTAGCTGGTCCCGGCACCACCTTTAATATAGACGATCTGCGGATCACTTGGCTTCAATTGACCCATTCGATTCTTGATGGTCTCAATCAGATTCTCTTTGCCCTGGATGAGGTCGCGGCCGATATAGAATTGACCATCGTTCGGGATCGCCACGACTACGGCGGTGTCCTTAGTGATGTTGGCGTCCTCAACCGGGTTCTTACCTTTCGGAAGAGTCACGGTAACACCCGACTGGAGAAGTGGTGTCACCACCATGAAGATGATCAACAGCACAAGCATGATGTCGACCATCGGCGTAACGTTGATTGTTGAATTTAAATTGCTTGAACCACCAGCACTCATGGCCATGGCCATATCCTCCAAACAAATACCGCAAACAAATACCGCCAACAAATACCGCCAACAAATACCGCCAACAAATACCGCAAACAAACATCGGCAGACAAACATCGGCAGACAAATGTCAGCAGATACCGGCAAATAAATACCAGAAAGTACCAAATACCAGCAGACGAATACCAGGTTATACCAGATACAGTCATTGACTGGTACAGATAACCCGACACGGGTACCCGGGTCTTCAGGTACGGACGGATACGCAGACCTGGACTAGAGACAAAACACAGACAGACAAAGCCAGATTCGGCACAGAAGTGGCCAAGTCTGGAGACCAAGCCGGCCCGATCGTTCAAGTCTCATCGGGCGGCAACCGCAACCGGTCAGGCAAGACGGTTGCCGCCATGTTCATTCAGATCCGGCAGCCCCTCATCTGTCAACCAGACGAGGTTCGGCACAGTACTACCTCTTCCGATTCTTGAGGAAGTAGTCGACCAGTTCCGCCGAGGAGTTGTCCATCTCGACGATAAAGTTGTCGACCTTGCCGGTAAAGTAGTTGAAGAGCCACACCGCCGGAATCGCAACTCCGATTCCGACACCAGTGGTGATCAGAGCTTCGGCGATACCGCCGGCGACGGCCGAGATACCAGCCGACTCAGCTGAACGCATTCCCTGGAAGGCATTGATGATACCAAACACCGTGCCGAAGAGTCCGACGAACGGTGAGGTCGAACCGATGGTCGCAAGGCCGGAGAGACCGCGGCGGAACTCGGAGATCTTGATGGCCGTGGCCCGCTGAAGAGCACGCTTGGAGGCGTCAACCGCATCGCTCGAAAGTTCGGCGTTGACCTGATTGGAGCGGAACTCCTGGAGTCCGGCGTTGACAACCATGGCGAGATGGCTCTTCTTGTACTTGTCGGAGAGGCTGATCGCCTCGTCAATCTTCTGGTTCTTGAGCGACGCGGCAACCTTCGGAGCGAACTCACGCGACTGGTTGCGGGCGGCGGTGTAGGTCAGGAAGCGCTCGACCATGATCGCAATCGACCAGATCGACATAATGAAGAGAATGATGATAACGACGCGGGCGATCAGACCCATCGCACGCCAGACCCCGAGCGGGGTGAAGTCGAAGGCTGCCGCCCCGTCACCTCCCTCGGCGTTGAGGAAGAGTGCCAGCGGGGTAAGTGTCAACCAGATTTGGCTCAACAGAATGAACATGATGTCGAAATCCTCCAGGATAATGTTTCAGAATACTGTTACAGAATATGGTTTCAGAACATTGCTTACTGAAAAATGATGATGGTCTACTGCAATGTGAAGTTAAAGGTCAGGACACCCTGCACCTTAACTGCCACACCTGACAGCTCGGTTGGTTTGAACTGCCACTGACGCGCAGCCTGCAGGGCAGCGTCGCGAAGCAGCGGATGTCCGCTGACGACCTGGGCCTCGATCACCCGCCCCTCTTCAGAGATGGTGACCTGAACCTGCACCGCTCCGGCAGCCCGTGCGGCCTTGGCGATTGGGGGATACTGCGGCTGGACGCGGCGCAGAGCGCTCCCCTGCAGTACACCTCCCGAGACCTTGATCTGCTTGGGCGGGGGAGTTGGTTCCGGTTTCGGCGGCGGCGGCGGCGGCGGCGGTGGCGGTGGCGCATCATCTCCACGACCACCGGCAACTCCTCCGGGTACGCCCCCCACGACCCCACCGGGTACCCCGCCGGGGACACCCGTCGATACGACACTCGGTCTCGACACCACGGTCGAGGGATCCGGTATCTTCTCAGGTGGCTTCGTTGGCGGTGTGAAGGTGGTAATCTCAGGAGTGACCTGAGCGACCTGCGTCTGGGCAGGCGGAGGCGGCGCCGCTGGTGGCGGCGGTGGCGCAATCATCGCCGTCACATCAAATGCGTCCATAAGGCCGGATTTGGCATTGAGAATCATGTAGACCACCGCAACGAAGATTACCAGAAGGAATATCGTTGCCGTACCCAACAGGATTCCACCCATCCGGGCATTATCTTTTCCGTGCTTGGACGACTCTACAAGAGTATCAAACATGAGCTAGTGCCCTCCATAGACTTCGGTACCGATGGGAGTGATGTGCACAATAGTTAAATTCCGCCACAATGAGATCCCCGTCGTTCCAATCGGTCGCCAACACCCACATCGGAGATTTCAGGACTGCAGGCAGATATCGAGACACACCTGCGGAAGAGCGATAAACGCAATATGTATTTATTGCTTTGTATGGATTGAGGCGAAAGGCCTCGTACTGACAGTTATTCCCGATCCTACACTGCACAGAGCTGATCAGAATTGACCAGACCCGCACAGAACCCTAAAACCGGGAAGCTTAAGCGATCTCACCTGATCCACTGATTGCCAGATGACCGACCTTGGCTCGCAGGGGTAGTTCCAGGTGGAACGCGCCTCCTCTGTCAGCTGCCACCAGCTGAGAACAGTCGCCTGTTCGTGCCGGGAGTATCAGCCGCATCCGAGAAGCGGAGATCGCAACCGCCTGCATTCATCTGATGGTAGCGTCTGCAAAAGATGATAACGCAGAACGTCAGCACACCAGATAACAGATCAAACAGCACACCAACCGCGGGAGGCAGGCGGCCTGCCTCTGCCGTGACACACCTTGGGAGACCAACGCTGACCGTTGTTCTCACCCTCAGCCGAGGGGGTTCAAAATATTAAACCTACTCAGAACACCCTACTCACAACACCCTACTCATAAAACCAGCGCCATCAAACCCGCTGCCCGGAGGCGCCAGAGTGGATGACCAGGGAGATCTCCTGCGAGGAGAGACCGAGTAGATTGCGGGCTGCCCGTTCGAACGTTCTACAGTCGACAATATTTCAGAATATTTCAGACAATATTTCAACTGAATGCGGTTCGACCCAGCCACTGTCAGCAGTGACATATCGAAGCTGACAGTCGAAGTGACAGATTCAGCCAGAGCGGCCGTGGAGACGATGATCGCCTCGGACCATGATCAAGTCGAGGTTTCACGGCTGACACCCACTCAGCCCGGTTGTCAAAGCTACCCGCGAGGTTACCAGCCAGCACTTTCAACCACGCCGGCCCGCCACCTAACCCCTCCTTGAGCATCAGGATGATGCGCTGACAGGAGGGGTTTGAAATGCCTCAAAATGTGGTGATCGATGAGTCAGCAA
>JBEGMZ010000270.1:0-8262 GCA_041182745.1 Acidobacteriota bacterium | reverse complement strand
GGATTCCGCTCAACCGGCAGCTGGTCGGACTGGAGATGGACGGAGACGCCCCGGCCGAGGGAGCAGTAATCTGGCACGATGGGCAGTACGCCGGCTATGTCACCTCGAGCACCTGGTCACCAACGCTCGGGCGCAGCGTCATGCTCGGCTGGCTCAACCTCTTTGATAACCAGTTGCCAGACCTGGTCACGATCGCCGGACGCGCGGCGCGGCGGGTCGCGACGCCATTCTACGATCCGGAAGGAGGAAGAGCCCGTGGTTGAGAGGCTCCCGGCAATCCGCATCGTCGCCACTCCAGCCGCCCTCGATCAGCTCGGCAATGCAGTGGGCGGGGTGCGGCTCCGCACCGCTCCGGATGAGCTGCTGCTGATCGGTGAAAGAACAACTCCTCCGGTCATTGCTGATCCGCACGCGATCATCTTCGCCGAGACCGGGTTTGTCGGAAGGTGGATTCCGGCGGAGCAGGCACTGGAGATCCTCGCGCGGACCTGTGAGTGGGAGCTGCCGGTGGCGCGCCCGGCCTTTGCCCAGGGGATGGTCGCCGGTCTGCCGGTCAGGCTCTGGCTCGAACCCGAGCGGATACTCTTCATCACCGCCGCCCCCTTTGCAGTCGATCTCGAGGAGCGAGTGCGATGAACGAATTTGTCGAACGAAAGGTCGAGCTGACCTGGCGCCAACCGCAGCGGGCCTATGATGTAGTAATCATTGGCGGTGGAGGTCATGGACTCGCGACGGCCTACTATCTGGCAACGCGCCACGGAATCACCAATGTTGCGGTCCTTGAACGAAAATATATCGGCGCCGGTAACTCCGGCCGCAACACAACGATCATCCGCTCAAACTATGGGATTCCGGAGGCGGTCAGGTTCTACCAGCGGAGCGTGGAACTCTACCAGAACCTCGAGGCGGAGACCGGGCGATGGATGATGCACCAGCGGAAGGGTCTGCTCTGGGTAGCCCATACCGAAGCCGGCGTGCGGGCTGAAAAGGCCCGCGCAGAGGTCAACACCGCCTTTGGGGCCCGGACCGAGTTCGTCACTCCACGTGAGATTGGTGAGATCTGTCCACAGATCGACCTGACAGGGGGAGGGGTCTGGCCGGTACTCGGTGCGTCGTACCACCTCGATGGAGCCTCAGCCCGTCACGACCGCGTCGTCTGGGCCCTCGCTGAAGGGGCGATGCGGCGCGGCGTCGAGGTTCATCAGCGGATTGGCGTGACCGGGCTGCTCCGGAATGGCGAGCGGGTCGTCGGAGTCGAGACCGACCAGGGGCCGATCGCTGCGGGCGTGGTCGTCTCAGCCACCGGAGGACACGTCACCACGCTGGCCACCAGCATCGGCGTGCGGTTGCCGATCCGCACCCATCCGCTGCAGGCCTTTGTGACCAACCACTACGAGCGGGGATTCAACCAGATGGTCGCCTCATCCAACCTGCTCTTCTATGTCTCACAGACGGCGCGTGGTGAGATGCTGATCGGGGCAGAGATCGATCGGCAACCGAGCTACTCGTATCAGTCTGGCTACCACTTTCTGCAGAGCTGCTCGTTCCGGGCCTTGACGCTGCTGCCCTTCCTGCGCCAGCTGCGCATTCTGCGGCAATGGACGGGAGTCTGTGACATGAGCCCCGACTATTCACCAGTGATGGGTGCGACCGGCGTCGATGGATTCCTGGTCACCACCGGTTGGGGCACGTGGGGCTTCAAGGCGATTCCAGCCGGAGGAGAGCAGATGGCCGAACTGATTGCGACCGGCCGCACCCCGGCGCTGATCGCTCCCTTCGCGCTCGACCGTTTCGCGAAGGATCGCACCATGGCCGATCGCGGCTCGGCCGGGACTCACTGAGGAGAGGAACTCGAGGACCTTGAACATACTTATCCCCTGCCCCCATTGCGGCCCGCGACCAGTCCAGGAGTTTATCCACGGCGAGGTTCCGGTCGTGCCGGACTCGATCACCGACGAAGAGGAGCGCGACCTCGACCGCGCATTCATGCGCGACAATCGCGAGGGAGTGATCACCGAACGCTGGTTCCATACCTTTGGCTGCCGCCGCTGGCTGACCATTCAGAGGGATACCCGTCACTGAGAAGAGCGAAAGGATTTGTCATGACCAGTGAGAAGAGAATCGCCAATCATCGATCGGTCCTGTGCAGAGTGCTGCTGGCGGTAACTATACTGATTCCGGCCAGCGCCACTGGCCAGTCGGATCCCTTTGTCAAAGTCCGGGAGATGATCAGATCCCAGATGCTGGAGCGGAACGTCCCCTCGGTCGCGATCGCCGTGGCGCGTGATGGCAGGATCGTCTGGGAAGAGGCCTTTGGCTGGGCCGATCGTGAGCGGCGCATCCCGGCCACGCCCCACACCACCTACTCGATCGCCTCGGTCTCAAAGCCCTTCACCGCAACTGGCCTGATGGTGCTCAGACAACGCGGGCTGCTCGATCTTGACCGCCCGATCAACGACTATCTTGGCGATGCCCGGATCAGGCTTCGCGTTGCCGGCTCGAATGAGCCGACCGTCCGTCAGGTGGCCAACCATTCCGCCGGCCTGCCGCTCCACTTCCAGTTCTTCTATGCCGACGAGGTGATGAGACCGCCGGCGAGAGAAGAGACGATTCGGCGCTACGGCCACGCAATGACCGCACCCGGTGAGAAGTATCAGTACTCAAATCTTGGCTATGGCATACTTGAGCATCTCATTACACGCCTCAGTGGCCGCGACTATGATGATTTCATGCGGACCGAGGTCCTTATTCCACTCGGCCTGACCCGTTCCGCCATTGCGCTCCGACCGGAGATCGCTCCGGGACTGGGTGAACATCAGGCCGTGCGTTATGGAACTGATGGCCAGCCGATTCCCTTCTACGAGTTCGATCACCCCGGGGCTTCAGCCGTCTATGCCAGCGCACACGATCTGGTCCGTTTCGGGATGTTCCATCTCAAGGCTCACCTGCCGGATCAGCGCGCGATCATCGATGATGCGTCAATCGACGAGATGCAGCGACCAACGATGAAGGCCGAGGATGTCTGGAGCTATGGTGTCGGCTGGCGATCCGGTATCCACCCCTCCGGTCGTCGAGTTGTCTTTCACACCGGTGGGATGGGTGGGGTGAGTACGATTCTCTGCCTGCTGCCGGACGAACGAATCGCCTTTGCCGTCCTCACCAATGCCAACAACGATCTGGCTGGCCGGCCACCACTGCCGAGCCTGCTACGAGATGAGATCATCGCGGCACTCCTCCCGCCAATGGCTCGCCCACCCGCAAGCCCCGCTGCCGCACTGCCCCGTGCCTTTGCCGTGCCTCCATCCCTTCTTGGTCGATGGAGCGGACGGGTCGAGACTTGGAAGGGCGAGCTGCCGCTGAGTCTCGAATTTCAACCGGATGGCGACGTCCACGCCCGCCTCGGATCGCAGCTCCTGACCCTGCTCAATCGGCCTGTCTTTGAGAACGGATACCTGACCGGTGTCATGAGCGGAGATATCGGAACCGATGACGCCAATCGAACCAGATATATACTCAACCTCTCCCTCAAACTGCGTGGGGATCTGCTCAATGGTGGGATGACGGCCCTGACCGTTCCCGGGAGACGGGTCGGCAATGCGCTGACCTTCTGGACCGAACTGAAACGACAATAAGAACCTTGAATCGAGAGGAATCAATGATCGAACGATCTCTGGTTTCGATGGCTCTTCTTCTGCTCAGTGTGATGAGCGCCAGCGCCCAGGTGACGGCCATCCGGGCTGGAAAGCTGGTCGACCCTGAGAGCGGGCAGACCAGCATTAATCAGGTAATCCTTGTCGAGGGACGCACCATCCGGGCGGTTGGCGCCGACGTGGCCATTCCTGCCGGCGCGAGAGTCATCGACCTCTCATCGATGACGGTCTTGCCGGGGCTGATCGACTGCCATACCCACGTCTGCTCAGGCGTGGCCAGTCGGCGCGGACTGCCGCGCAAGACTGCGCGAAGCGGACAGCTTTCATACGACCTTGGAAATACGACTGCCTACCGGGCAATCCAGGGAGTCGCCAATGCACGGTCGATGCTCGAATCCGGCTTTACCACCATTCGCGACATTGGCAATGCGGGCAACTACGCTGATGTCGACCTGCGCCGGGCCATCACTGAGGGACTTGTCCCGGGACCAACCATGATCACGGCCGGTCGAATCATCACCCCATTCGGCGGCCAGTATGCTCCGAGCGATCGCGGCTATGCGATGAATCCTGAACGTCCGGGGCTTGGCGCCCCGGAATACTTCTATGCCGATACCCGTGATGAACTCCGCAAGGCCATTCGTGAGAACATCTTCTATGGCGCGCAGGTGATCAAGATCGTGGTCGACGATCAGCGCTACATCTACGATGTCGATGATATTCGCTTCGCGGTTGAGGAGGCTCATCGGGCAAAGGTGAAGCTGGCCGCCCACTGTGTCACCGAGGCCGGTGCGCGTAATGCGGCAATGGCTGGGGTCGATTCGATTGAACACGGCTTTATGATGTCGGACAGCGTGCTCGAACTGGCCAGGCAGAACAATGTCGTCCTGGTTGGCACCGACTTCACCAGTGAATACCTGCAGGAGTATGATCAGGACACTGAGAGCGCCGGGCGGGGCTATGTGCGCAGCCTCGACCGCATCCGTCGAGCCTACCGGATCGGCGTCGAGCAGGCCTTCGGCTCGGACGTCATCTTTGATGTCGAGGGAAAGACACGCGGTGAGGTCTGCATCTCGATCCTTGATACCTATGTGGCGGCCGGACTGCCCAATGGCTATCTGCTGCAAATGCTGACCACCAATGGTGCGCGACTGCTGGATGTCGACAACCAGCGTGGCGCGATCAGAGCAGGCTTTGCGGCGGATATAATTGCGACTGCGGATAATCCACTCGACCGGATCGAGACTCTGAAGCGGGTTCAGTTCGTAATGCGGGAGGGCGTCATTATCCGCCAGTGACAGGACAAGGCTCAGCCAGGGGTGGAACAGGAACGGACCTCACCTGGAACGATCGGCCGACCCGCATCAGCACTTGCCAGAGCCGCAAAGCAGAGGGCAAGGCTCTGCAGGTTGTCGCGAGCGGCATTAGATGGCTGACGCCCGTGCTCGATCGCGCCGAGCAGCTCTCCCATCGCCCCGACAAAACCCTCGTGAAACCAGGTGCCGGAGAGCAGCGGCCGGGCGACGCCATCTTCACCATAGAGCTCAACCGTCTGGTCGGAGAGGCTCGGCCCTTGGCTCACGCCCGAGCCTTGCGCACCGGCCACAAACGTCCGGTCCTCCTGCCCATACCGTACATTGGCGTTGAAGTTGAGCGTCGCCAGCCCGCCATCAAACTCGATCGTCGCAGCGGCGAGAAAAGGCGGCCGGGCCGCCTGGGTGATCGACCGCGTCACGATCGCACTCACTCTCAACGGGGTCCGCCCGGCAAAGAACTGCGCCGCGAGATCGAACCAGTGGATGCCATAATCGTACAGGATGAGGTGTCGGATCGCCTCAAACGGCGTCCCAATCGTCCAGGTATGATCCCAGTGCTGGGTGAAGACGACGCTCTGAATCTGACCAAAGATTCCGGCGCGCGTCGCCGCCAGCAGATAACTGTAGTGCGGAGCCCAGCGCCCATTCTGATTGACTGCCAGCTTCACCCCCGCCGCATCGGCTTGATCACAGAGGCGCTCCCCCAGATCGAGGTCGAGGACAAACGGCTTCTGGCTCAGAATGTGCTTCCCCGCCCCGATCGAGGCCTCGATCAGCGCTACCCGCTCCACCGGATGGGTCGCCAGATCGACCACTGTCACATCTTCGCGCTCCAGCAGCTCACGGTAATCGGTCGTTACAAAAGCCTCTGGATAGTAGAGGTCTCGCAGACTCTGCGCCCGACTCTCATCCAGATCGCAGAGAGCAACCACCCGGTAACCATCCCGGTGGTAGGCCTTCACCTGCTCACCAGCAATCCCTCCGCACCCGATCACTCCAATCCCATGGCGCCTGGTCTCAGGTCGCGGTGGTAGCCAGGCCAGCTCCGGCGCAATCACCTCACGCTGCGCCTCCACTTCACTCAAACCGTAGCTCCCGGTTGACAGTTCACTCATATCACCCTTCAGCCATTGATCAGCGGCAGAGCCCGCTTCTGTGCCGCACTGGCAACCGCCGTGTCGACAATCTGCTGACCCGTTCGCGACAATTCGAGCGTCAAGGGACCAATCAGTGGCTCTCCCGTCCGCAAACAGTGGATGAAGTGCTCGATCGGATTGCGATGCGGTGCGGCGAGCGTGTCGATCGGCACCGTATAACCGGGCCGGTTCTGGCGGGTCTGAACGCGGATCTCCGGCTCATGATCGTAGCTCGCGATCGTCCCGGCTGTCCCGACAATCACAAAACCACACTTCGGCTGCGGCTGATCGGTCCACGGATCGGTGAAAGTCCCCCACCGTGTCTCAAACTTTGAGAGCCCGGTCGCATAGCGGGCAATCGTGATGCTATGCTCATCAACCTCAAGCCCGGCCGGCGCGTCGACCATCGTCATGACCTCGATCGGCGCCCGCCCTCCGTGAAACCACGTGCCAAGCGTCGTCCCATAGCCAAGGTAGTCGAGCAGCGAGCCACCGCCGAGTGATCGCTGGTAGAACCAGCTCTCCGGCTTGCGCCGCGCAACCTCCTCCTCGGTCACCTCGACCTTGTCGGCGCCGTGGTAGAGCGGACCGCGATTTCCACCGTAGTAGTGGACTTCGATCACCTCGCCAATCATCCCTTCGTCACAGAGCCGCTTCGCTGTCCGGTGCGGGCGCGACCAGACAAGCGGCCAGTTGATCGCCAGCTGGCGGCCCGTCGCTCCCATCGCCCCGATCATCGCATCGGCATCAGCCAGCGTCGCCGCCATCGGCTTCTCCATCAGGATGTGCACCCCGAATGGCGCGACCTTCTCTACCCACTCCGCATGGCCTGCTGTCGCCGGACAGAGGATCACCAGATCCGGCCGCGTCCTCTCGAGACATTCGCGATAATCGGTGAAGACCTGGCCATCCGCCAGACCGAAGTTGGCGATCGCCTCCGCCATTCGCGACCGCGTCTGATCGCAGATACCCACGATCTCCGCCTCCGGATGGTTCACCACCATTCGCAGCAGATCGCCCATATGAAAATGATCGAAGTTGATCCCGGCCACTCGCATTCGCTTCTTCTCCTCACAGACAGCTGATTCAGAGAGCGCGCTGCCCAAGCGCAATCGCCCCACAGACTCCGGCATCGTCTCCCAACTGCGGTGGAACGATGAACCCGTCAATCCCCTCACCCAGCGCCGGTGAACCAAGATACCCATTGAGCACCTTGCGCACCTTCGTCCGCACCATCTGGAAGAATCGCTCCTCTCCCAGATGCCCGGCCTTCCGCACACTGCCACCAATGATGATCCGTCGCGGTGAGACAGTGTAGATGATGTTCGCCAGCGCGAGGGCAATATACTGCGTCTCCAGCTCCCAGGCCGGATGATCGGCCGGAAGTGTCTCCGCTGGGGCGCCCGCTCGCGCATTCATCGCCGGCCCGGTACAGAACCCCTCCCAGCACGCCCCGTGAAACGGACAGACGCCCGGGAAGTCGTCACCTGGAATTCGTGGCAGCACCATGTGCCCCATCTCCGGATGGAGCAGACCGTGCATCATTCGCCCACCGACCATCCCTCCACCACCAATGCCCGTTCCGATCGTCAGGTAGATGAAGTCGTCCAGTCCCTGCGCCACTCCCCACGCATGCTCCCCGAGCGCCGCCCCATTGACATCCGTGTCGAACCCAACCGGCAGATCCCGCAACCTTCGCCGCAACCCACCCGCCAGATCCGTGTACTGCCAGGCGATCTTCGGCGTTGAGGTGATGCAGCCCCACCGCGGCGACGCCGGATCAAGATCGACCGGCCCGAATGAGGCGATCCCGAGTGCTGCCAGTCGGCCATATCGCGACTCCTGCTCTCGCAGCCAGGCAGCAACCCGGTCGAGCAACCCCGCCGGGTCGTCCCCCGTCGGGAATGACGCCCGCGCCAGCATCTTCTCGCCCGGCCCTGTCCCAACCGCGCAGACAAACTTTGTCCCACCCGCCTCGACCGCGCCAACCAGACTCTCCATCACCCTTTCTGACAAAAGAACCCTCCACCTGACCTGCAGTTCGACCAAACGTGCAGGTTTGCATTTTTAGTCCCCTCGGATCGATGATCTTTAAACTTGTTATCAACGACTGGCCCAGCGCGCCTACGCTGCATACAATTTAGGGTCGGCAATCAAGGC
>JBEGMZ010000269.1:0-6252 GCA_041182745.1 Acidobacteriota bacterium | reverse complement strand
GGTCTTTCAGCACTGATGAGAATTCCTGACGAGGAGGCGGCAGTGAAGAGGATCATGGGTCGCCCCGGGGATGAGCGGCAGGAGGATAGAAGTCATGAAGCAACTGGCGATCGAGGGGATCTCCTGGAGTTCGCACCAGTTGGTGCTGAGGTTTACCCTCGACAGGCTTACTTTCTCGACGACATACTGGTATCCCGAAACCGATCTGCTCGAACTTGAGCATCGATTTGGGCGGGAGCTGGTGGAGCGGCTTTTTCTGCACGTCGCGCTCTTTGAGATCAACAAGATTGCGAGCCTGCGTCCGGAGAGCATTCATCTTGGTCGCTATGCCGGCTACCTGACGGAAGGTCTCGCGCGCTTGTGGACGAGGATCTTTGAGAAGGTCTGGGCGCAATGGCGTTATGAAAACAGCCTGCCTGATGAGCCGCCGCCGCGCTTTGCCGACCGCATTGTTGATCGCGGAGCCTCACCCGTGCGGCGTGATCGGCCGAATGGAGATCTTCTGCTCTTTTGTGGCGGGGGCAAGGACAGCCTTGTCGCCATGAAGCTGCTGGAGCGGGCCGGGATCCCGTACGCCTCACTGGCCTACAGTTCAAGTGTCTATGGGTCAGCGAAGCCGCAATTGCGACTGATCGATCGGCTTCTCGACGTGGGGATCCCCACTCGTCGCCATCGGCAGATTGTCCTCGATGACTTTTATGACGCGCCCGTGCTTGAACTCTACGGTGAAGAGCTGGGGGTGCAGACCGTGACCGCAGCGGAGACACCGGGTTCGATCTTTGCGACGCTGCCAGTGCTGTTGGCGCATGGATACGGGTACGCGGTCCTTGGCCATGAGGCGAGTTCCAACCGGGGTAACCTGATCTGGGGGGCGACGGGTGAGGAGGTCAATCACCAGTGGGGCAAATCGGTCGAGGCGGAGAGATTGCTGGATGATTACATCCGGACCGAGCTGATCGAGGACATCGGGGTCTTCAGTCTGTTGATGCCAATACATGATCCGGTGATCTTCGAGCTGCTGCAGCGTGACGAGGCGGCGATTGCCGCGACCCATTCGTGCAACATTGCCAAACCGTGGTGCCGGCGGTGTCCGAAATGTGCGTATGTCTGGCTCGGCTATCGCGGCTATCTCGCTGAAGAGCCGGTGCAAGCGCTCTTTGGAGAGGAGTTGCTCGAGGTGGCGGAGAATTATGGCTTCTTTGAGGAGATGGTCGGCTTGGGAGAGCATACGCCATTCGAGTGTATCGGCCAGATTGAGGAGAGCCGCCTGGCCCTCAGCCTTTGTGTGGCGCGTGGTCTGGCCGGCCCACGGGGGCTGGAGCTTGCGGGGAGGGTGCCGCCGCTCGACCTCGACCGGGTGATTGACACATTCGCGCGGGTCCATGCCGACACGGCGCGACTTCCGGAAGACGTGGCCGCGCGCGTCCTGCCGCTGATGGAGGAGGCTGCGGCGTGCTGCCGGAGACGCCTTCGCCGCCTTTCCGCACCAGCCAATCATTGATTAACGCCAGTTTGGCGGATGAATCCATCGCGACACCAGACATCGCGACACCAGATAATAATCCAACATGCACGAACCGACTCTCTCTCGAAACCAGACGATCGATGTGGCCCGCACTATTCCGCTGAAGCCATCGCCAGCGGAGTGTGAAGCCTTGCGCGCCAGCCTCCGACGGCCAGTGCCGGAGATACCACCCAGCTATTTCTATGATGACCTGGGCAGTGAACTCTTTGAGCAGATTACGCAGCTCTCGGTCTATTACCAGACCCGCACCGAGATCGGGATTCTGGAGCGCTGGGCACCGGCGATCATCGCGGCGGTCAATCCGCGACATCTCGTTGAGCTTGGCAGTGGGGCGGGGCGGAAGATAAGGCTTGTCTTCGATGCGTGGGGAGCTGATCGGCAGGCTGGACTTTGCACGATGCTTGATATCAACGAGCATTTCCTGCGCCAATCGATCGCGCGGCTGGAGAGTGACTATCCTGGCTGCCGCTATCACGGGGTGGTTGGAGATTTCACGAAGGATCTCGATCGGCTTGGGCCAGTGGGTGAGCGGCTGGTCATCTTTTTTGCCGGGACGATCGGGAACCTCTACCCGGCGGAGCGGCAGGTCTTTTTGAAGAGTCTGGCCGCGACCATGCCGGCGGGTGACGCCCTGCTGGTGGGGGTCGATCTGGTCAAAGACAAGGCGCGGCTGGAAGCGGCCTATAATGATCCCGAGGGGGTGACGGCGCAGTTCAATCGCAACATGCTGACAGTGGTCAACCGTCGCTTCGGTGCCAATTTCGAGCCTGATCACTTCAGGCACCGGGCCTTCTATGATAGTGCGAACGAATGGATCGAGATGCGGCTGACGGCCGAGCGGGCGATGGCAGTGAAGGTGGGGGCGCTGTCGATGGATCTGAGTCTTGCCGCGGGGAGTGAGATACGGACGGAGATCAGCTGCAAATTCACGCGGCAATCACTGGCGGCAGCGGCTGCGGGAGCCGACCTGGCGATTGATGGATGGTACAGTGATCCGGAAGAGCTGTTCGCCCTGGCGCTGCTGAGAAAGAGGGGCGCGTGATGATGAGCGATACCAGCCGCCGGTTTCGGGAGTGGTTCGACGCGGTCTGGCGTCGTTCTGACGAGTTGTTTGCCCTGATTCCGGATGACCGGTGGCATGAGCGTCCGATCGGGCTGCGCCATCCGATTCTCTTCTATCTTGGTCATCTACCGGCATTCACGTGGAATCAGATTGGTCGGGGCGCACTTGACGGCGGGAATCTCGATGAGCGTCTCGACCAGCTGTTCGCGCGGGGGATCGATCCTGAAGACGAAGCGGCGGCCGGCACACAATCGATTGGGAGCTGGCCGTCGGTGGCCGAAACGATCGCGTATCGGGATCAGGTACGGCGGGTGACCCGGGAGGCGATCGATGAGGTTCTGGCGCGTCCGCACGACCTGCTCTGCGCGAAGGGGCGGGTCTTGCACCTGGTGGTCGAGCACGAAATGATGCACCACGAGACGCTCTTGTATATGCTGGCGGAGTGTCCCGCCGGGATGATCAGTCGACCGGCGACGGTGGCGCCGCCAGTGGCAGGTGAGGGAGAGCCGGCCGAAGTCTGTGGGATTGCCGCCGGGGAGGCGGTGATTGGTGCCGACTGGGAGGAGATTGACTTTGGGTGGGACAACGAGTTCGGGCGGACGGTCGTCGAGGTGCCGGCCTACCGGATCGATTCATTGCCGGTACGCAACGTTGACTGGCTCTCATTCTGGAGGGGCCGTGGGCGTGACGAGGCGCTCTTTCCGCAATCGTGGTTGCGCGTTGGTGACGAATTGCAGGTGAAGACGGTGTTTGGCCCGGTTCCGTTCGACCTTGCGGCGGGTTGGCCGGTGCAGGTCTCCGGAGAGCTGGCGCGGCAATACTGCGAGGCGGTTGGCGGGCGTCTGCCGACGGAAGCCGAACTGTGGCGGGCCGCGTACACGACCCCGGAAGGGTCACGGCGCCCCCATCCGTGGGGAGACGAGGCGCCGACACCCCGGCATGGCAACTTCGGCTTCGCTGGCTGGTATCCGGCTCCGGTTGGCAGCAGTCCCGCCGGGGCGAGCGCGTGGGGGGTGATGGAGCTTGTCGGCAATGGCTGGGAATGGACTAGCTCGCCATTTGCTCCGTTGCCCGGCTTTCAGCCCTGGGCGCGAACCTATCCCGGATATTCGGCAGACTTTTTTGACGACGCGCACGATATCGTCTTCGGGGCCTCGTGGGCGACCGATCTGAAGCTTCTGCGGCCGAGCTTTCGCAACTGGTATCGCCGCAACTATCCTTATCCCTTCACCAGCTTTCGAGTCGTGCGATGATCGAACTTCAGGATGTCAGCAAGAGTTACGGGGAACACCCGGCGGTCGACCGGGTCTCGTTGCAGGTCGAGGCGGGCGAGACGCTCGTGCTGCTTGGCGGCTCCGGTTCGGGAAAGACGACGACCCTCAAGATGATCAATCGTCTGATCGATCCGACATCCGGCACGATTCGCGTCGCCGGGAGAGATGTGGCCGCGACGCCCCCACACGAGCTGCGCCGGCGGATTGGTTATGTGATTCAGCGACTCGGGCTCTTTCCGCACCTGACCGTGGCGGAGAACATTGGTATCACGCCGCAGTTACTCGGCTGGGAGGCCGGGCGGATCCGGGAGCGGGTCAACGCCCTACTGGAGCTGGTCGAACTCGATCCGGCGACCATCGCGGCGCGGCGGCCGCACGAACTCTCCGGCGGGCAGGCGCAGCGGGTGGCAGTCGCCCGCGCCCTCGCGGCCGAGCCGCCGGTTTTGCTGCTTGACGAGCCCTTTGGGGCCCTCGATCCGCTGACGCGTGAGCGGCTGCAGGAGTCGTTCTGCCGGATTCGGGAGAGGCTTCGACTGACGGCCGTCTTCGTTACGCACGATATGGTCGAGGCCATGGTGATTGGTGATCGAGTCGGGGTGATGAAGGATGGCCGGTTGTTGCAAATCGGCCCAGTCAGGGATCTCGCCTCGCATCCGGCCGATCCGTATGTCAGCGAGCTGATCTCCGCACCGCAGCGCCAGGCGGCACTGGTGACGGCAAAACTGGGGAGGCCGGGATCGTGAAGGATCAGTTGGCATTATTGCCGGAGCTTCTGGCCGCGCACCTCGGGCTGTCGCTGGTGGCGCTGGCGCTAGGTATTGTCATCAGCGTACCGACAGGCATACTGGTGACACGATATCGCCGACTGGAAGGGCCAATCGTCGGCGCGGCCGGTGTGCTGCAGACGATCCCGAGTCTGGCCCTGCTGGCATTCATGGTTCCGGCACTGGCCGCGCTTGGTCTTTCAAGCATCGGTTATCTTCCGGCGCTGATCGGCTTATCGCTCTACAGCCTGCTGCCGATTCTGCGCAACACCGTCACCGGGCTCGCCGGAGTCGATCCGGCAGTGATCGAGGCAGCGCAGGGAGTCGGGATGACCGCGCAGGAGTCGCTGCGGCGGGTTGAACTGCCGCTCGCGCTGCCGGTGATCGTCGCCGGTATTCGCACCTCGGCGGTCTGGACGGTGGGCACGGCGACACTGTCGACACCGGTTGGAGCGCCGAGCCTTGGCAACTATATCTTTGGCGGCCTGCAGACTCGCAATTACGGTTCGGTGGTGCTGGGTTGTGCCGCCTCGGCCATTCTGGCGCTGACGATGGATCGACTGGTGCAGCTCCTGATGCGCGGCGTAGAGCAGCGGCGACGGCGCCTGACGATACTGAGCCTCGGTGGCTTTGCCCTGCTGTCGATCTGCGCCACGGTGCCGATCCTGCGCACGGTCCTGACATCGGAAGAGCGCGCAATCGTCATCGGTGCGAAGACCTTCAGCGAAAACTACATTCTCGCCCACCTACTGGCTGAACAGACCCGCCGGCAGACCGGATTGCCGACACGCACGCTCGAATCGCTCGGCTCGACCGTCGTCTTTGATGCCCTCGTCAATGGTCAGATCGATGGCTATGTCGACTACTCGGGAACACTCTGGTCGACGGTGCTCAAACACGGTGATCCACGGCCTGACCGTGAAGCGCTCCTTGCCCGGGTGACCACGGAACTTCGCGAGAAGTACGGAATACTGGTCGTCGGTCGTTTCGGTTTTGAGAATACCTACGCCCTCGCGATACGCCGTGACGATGCGCGGCGACTCTCATTGCGCAGACTCGGCGATCTCGCCCCGCACGTCCCCGGAATGCGCATGGGCGGAGATTATGAGATCTTTCAGCGGGCGGAGTGGAGATCGATCGTCTCGACCTACAATCTCTCTTTTGCCGAGCAGCGGGTGATGGATCCGTCACTGATGTACGAGGCGATCAAGTCGCGCCAGGTTGATGTCATTGCCGGATACTCGACCGATGGCCGGATTGCGGCCTATGACCTGGTGGCGCTCGAAGATGACCGGGGGGCATTGCCGCCCTATGATGCGGTCATCCTGGTAAGCGCCCGGCTCCAGCGCGAGCATCCGGAAGTGGTTGAGGCCCTGCGTCAACTGGCGGGACGAATCGATGCGCCGACGATGCAGCAGCTCAATCGCGGTGTGGACGAAGAGAAACGAACGCCAGCCGCGGTGGCGAAGAGCTTTCTCAATGGCGTCAATTGAGTGACGAGGTCCGCCCCGGTCGATCGCCGTACCCGCCTGTCCGCAATCGTGCGTTTGCCGGGCTTTCGTCCCCCCCTTGCGATCCCGTACCTTGTTAAAACCGTTAAAATTCGGGGTCTACCCGACTTTACCC
>JBEGMZ010000268.1:0-3557 GCA_041182745.1 Acidobacteriota bacterium | reverse complement strand
GTATAGGTGCTGCCGTCGCGGGTAAAAAGTGCAGCCGGGACGCCGCTCCCACTTGAGTTGGCAGTAAACAGGCTCGCCACAACCGTGGAGAGGGCGAACGTACCGCGTGACAGGATCTGGTCACCAGCGAGGATCTCGATCACACTCTCCCCGCTCTGCGCACCGGTCGGTACAAGAAAGTTGACCTGGCCCGGTGAGACGAAGAAGAGCGGCGCCGCCACCCCATTGATCCGGACCCGTGTGCCGGCCAGCTCAAGTGGGAGTGGCTGCTCTGCTGCAACCTGGGTCGATGTCGCCAATCCACTGCCAAATGCGGCGGCGATCGCTCCGGGAGCCAGCCCGTCGGCCTGATAGCTTGCCGCCGAGACTGTGGCCAGCGTTCGTGCCTGCCCCGCCCTGGTGAATCGCAGACTCTGACTCCGGACTCCGTCGGGATTGATCACTGCAACCTCGACCGGCACGCCGGGAGCGGCCGCGACCTTCCACTGCTCCCCCGATACCAGCCGCGCCGCAGTAGCCCCTGACGATGCGGAGGTGTCACGAAGTCGCTGTCCATTGATCAGGATATCGGCGCCGGGAAGAAACCCGCTGCCGTTGACGACGAGGTTACCTGCCTCATCGACCAGTGACTCTGCCACCGATGGAGTCGACACCGGAAGGGTAAAGAGGTCGAGCGTGTAACCGATGAAGGCGAGTGCCATCTCATCGGTCGTCTCTTCACCCCATCTCACCGGTTGGGGTGGATTGCGGGGATTGTTTGGGTTGTCGACCGAATTATCATAGTTACAGACCAGGCGCAGCCGTGTCCCCGGTGCGAGGTCGATTGGTCGGCGATAGAGGTAGGTTCCCTGCCAGTTGAAGTCCCAACGTGGGATATTGACCAGGCACTCGGTGGTGGTCGAACCAGAGCGGGTCATCTCAACCCTGATGCTCTTTCCGAGCAGGTGCATATGCGGAGTCACCGTCCACATCTTGGCCGAGATGATCGATGGAACTGTAAAGCCTGCCGTTACCTCGTGGTTCTTCGCTCCCGCCGGTATCGTGAAGGTGTTGTTCACCAGCGGCAGCACCTGCAGCTCCCGGCTGACCGGCTGGCGCGAATAGTAGATTCCAAGCTGAGTTCGATCCCGCTCCTCGTCCCCCGTTGGGTGGTAATGAACCTGGATGATCACCCGCGACCGATTGGTCAGCTTGATGCCGGTACCGTCCGGAGCAAAATAGCCACGTGACCCCGGCGCCCAGCCACCAAGCATCTGGGTCTGACCTATTCCCGGCCCACCAAAGCAGCGATACCCCGGCTCAGCGTCCCTTGCGTCGAGCGCCGCCGACTCGCCATTCGGATCTCCATAGGCGATCACGTGATGGACAACGCGCGGATTGCCCGGCTTGACCGTCAAGGCCCCAATCCAGCGATCACCACGCAAATCCCCGGTCGGCACACTGAAGCAGCGGTACATATCGCCCTCGCGCGGCGGTACATATTCGGTCTCCGGAGCAATCACCAGATCCGGAGATCCCAGTGACCAGCCATCCGGAAACTGGATTGGCGGGGGGAGGTCGGCCGGCTCCCCCTCCGGCGCACCAGCATCGACCCACGAGACGATCGTCGCAATCTCGGCCGCCGTCAATCCTCGCGCATCGGCAAAATCGCCACAATCGGAGGCCGGCTGCCACGGTGGCATCTGCTTCAGCAGCACCTCCTCGCGAATCGACGCCGCCCACGGCCGAGCCTCCTTCCACGTCATGAGTGAGAACGGCGCAATATCTCCCGGGTGGTGGCAGCTCTGACAGGATCGTTGAAAGATCCGCACCACCTCCCGGCTGAATGTCGGAGTACCCTGCGGCGACGTGACGCGCGCTCCGCGCCCACTACTCCCATCCGCCGGCCTGGCGACGTTGAGTCCGCCAAGGAAGACCGCCAGCAACACCACGATCAGACGTGCAAATCTCATCTCCCCATCCTCCTCAGCCAGGCCTCAATTAAGCCAGCGCTTCAGCCACGCCTCAACCTCGGAATAGAAGAAGCGGCTGTTCTCACCGCGCAGAATCCAGTGATTCTCCTCGGGAAAGACGATCAGCCGGCTCGGTATCCGCAGCCGCTGATGAACACTCCAGCTCTCGAGTGAGTTGTTGAGCGGGACACGAAAATCGTTCTCACCAACCGTGATCAGGATCGGAGTCCGGAACTTCGCCGCATACCGGATCGGGTTCTGCTCACGCCAGACCGGTCCCTGCTCCCAGACCGGCCCGCCATTGTTGACCTCCCGCGAGTAGACGACATCGCTCGTCCCCCATTGCGATTCGAGGTTGATCAAACCAGCATGACTGATCAGGCACTTGTAGCGCGTTGTCGACGCCTGCAGCCAGTTGGCAAGGTGGCCTCCATAGCTCGCGCCTCCCGCCGCCTGACGCGTCCCGTCGATAAAGCTGAACCGCCGAATCGCCTCATCAGCGGCCTCGTTGAGCTCCTCACCCGGCCCCTTGAGCGGATCACGCATAATCCCCTGGGCAAACTTCTCACCAAAACCGGTCGAGCCGGTATAGTTGGTCAGAAGAACCACGTATCCGGGCTGCGCCAGCAGATGATAGTTCCAGCGGGTGAAGAACTGATCACGCCACATTGTGTGCGGGCCACCGTGGATCAGATTGAGCAAGGGATACTTCCGACCTTCATCAAAGCCGGGGGGAAGGGCGATCATGCTGTGGATCTTCCGCCCGCGTCGGCTGGTGAAGGTGAAGTGTCGCAGTGGCTGCCAGTCGATTCCGGAGGCCTGGGCCGTGTTGAACGAGGTCAGAGCCTGATGCCGTTGCCGCTCGGGATCGATCTTTACAATCTCGGCGGGACTGATCGCACTCTCCCAATTGGCGAGCAGCACAAGACCCGCCCCCTCACCACCTGCAGCGAGGTTCGAATAGACACCCGCCGTCATCTCAAAGGCCAGAACCGTCTCCCCGCCAGTCGCCGGGACGGAGTAGAGCTTCTCGTGCCCGGCATCCTCTGCCAACAGATATATTCGTTCGCCATTCGGGGTCACAATAAAGTTGGTCGGAGCACGGTCAAAGTTTGGTGTGATGATCTCGACGCGCGGGGCGGCCGGCCATTCGACGGCAACGATCCGGTTGAGATTGTAGACATTATCGGTGTTTGGGGTGAAGAAGCTGTAGAGCCTCCGCCCGTCAGGGCTGAACGTGGGGCGCGAGTAGCCGCCATCTCCGGACGTGATCCGGACCGGCTCTCCGCCGTCCGCCGGAAGTCGGTAGAGGTGGGTGGTCGATTCGGCATAGGCCTGGACGTGACGGTCGATGGTCGCGGCAAATACTACCCCGCGGCCATCGAGGGTCCAGATCGCCTGCAGATCGTCTCCGCCAGGGGTCGTCACTCCGCCAAAGCCCTGCCCGGCCACCATCCCTGTTCCTGCCAGCAGATCGCGGGCGGGCGCCCCCGGTTCGAGCAGCTGGATGAAGATGTGGCTCTGGAGGTCATCCAGCCACCGATCCCAGTTTCGGATTGGAAAGCCCTCAAAGACCCGCGCCCGGTACTTCCGGGCGCGGCGCTC
>JBEGMZ010000267.1:0-2945 GCA_041182745.1 Acidobacteriota bacterium | reverse complement strand
TCTGTGCCGAGTTGCAGGAGCACCGCGACTACGCGCTGCTCGCCTCGTCCGATCTGCAGATCGAGCCTGAGCCGGAAGACTGGCGACTCTCCCGATCGGGCATCACCCGGATTGGATACATTTCAGGTGAGTTGCTGGCAAAGTGTTCCGGTCATCTCCGGGTCATGGCCGGTCGAAACCTGTTCTGGTATCCCGGATGTAACCGCATCGTCCCGGCCTGGTCAGGCCAGATCGATGTCACAATGGCGCGGCCGCAGGTGTTGCAGCAGGGTGACGCCTTCAACCTCCGCATCACCCATCCACCCGAGGTCAGCATCACCCTCGTCCGCCGCAATCGACGCACTCTCGAGACGCTCAGTCTTGATCAGACCACGACTATGATTCGGTCTCCATTTCTGGTTACCAACAGCGTGATCGAGATTCGGTTAATGATCAGCGCGGTGAGCGAGGATGAGCGCTTCACGCTGGAGAGGATACTTGTTCTGAGCGGAGGACGGCTGGAGTGTTACTACGACGACCGCTCGACCCGGATTCGCGAACAGGGGTACTGGGAGGATGAGGAGGCCGAGTCAGGCCCGCGCTCGATCTCAGTGCCGGTGGCCGTTCCTGACCGTCTGTCGATCGATGCGGCTGTCGGTCAGGTAGCCCTGGGTTTCGCCGGTGCGGCGTCCTCGCCACTGCTTGAGCTTCGGACGCCACCTGTCGTACCACGTGGCCCTTTTCCCGGCGGCTTCGCTGATAGTGGTCACGTCGTCGATCAGTCGCGGATCAAGGATGACCTCGAGGCGGTCTTCTGGGACTCTGACACCGCGTCGACGCCAGGCAGGATAAGGCTGCGACTTGGCCGCTTCATCCAGCCCGCTCCGGGCCACGAGGTGGTCATCTGGGAGCAGTCCGGCCGCCTCCTGCGTCTCGAGCCGGAGGAGTATGACCATACGGATGGCTCGTGGTGGTGGACGGGTTCACTCCCCGCACCGGTGCGAGGGGTGATTGCAGTGGCAATCGCGGTCAATGGTCGCAATGTGGCTACGTGGTGGCCATCAGGCAACTGGACCTTCCATCTTCGTGAGGCGGTGCTTGCTGATCCTTACACAGCCGCCTGCCTGCTGCGATGGTTCCACCTGCCGCTGCTGTCGGAGGAGGCAGAGATTGTCCTCCGCCCGATAATCGCCGCCAATCCGCTCCAGATCATCTTTGCCTGGCTGCGTGATGAGCTTGGATCCGGGGCGCTGGTAATGCCATTTCGGGATGAAACGTGGCATGGCATCGTCAGGGAGTACCTCATTCACTGGCAACCGAACGAGACCCAGGCACGTGAGCTGCTCATGAAGCTTGCCGGCGTCGACAATGACCACGACCTGCGCGAATTCATATTTGACGCTGTCCAGCCGATCTGTCGTGTCGATCCGGTCATAATGATGAGGGTTCTGCGGGCGTGGAAGCTGCCAAACCGCGAGGCGGTCCTGATTGAGCTGCGCCGATGCTTTGCCGGGGTGGTCAATGTTTCACTGATCAACGCGCGCGAGAATGCGCTAATTGCCCGCGCTCACCAGCTCTTCGGATTCGACGCATCATTCATTGCCAACGAGGTGCTCCTCCCCGCCCGCCAGTATCTTTCCGGCTTACCGCTGACCCGTGACCAGCAGGCGAACCTTGAGATGGCGGCTCGATCTGAAGAACTCCGCAAGCTGCTCGCCATTCACCTGCTCCGATAGCTGCGACCTCATTCGGGAAAGTCGACGGAGAACTCCCTCGTCGAATCGACGATATTGCCCTCGCCATCAAGTACCGAGAGGCGTGCCCGGAGGCTGCGCTCCCTGATGCCGATGACCGCGGTTGGAATCGTCAGGGCGATGCCGGTTGTTTCACTGGCGGAAGTGAGGGTGGCGCGGAATCCGGTCTCGAGACCAGTCCCGCCAATCTGGTAGCTCTCCGGTGCATCGGTCGCCACCGGTACCGGCTGCCCACGGTGGAAGAATCTGACGACAACGAAGATGGTGCGGTTCTGCGCATTCCTGACGTGCAGGGTTCCGCGAATGAGAGCTGCTCGATCGGCGCGAGTCTTCTCAGCCGCGACCCCGAGAATTGTGGCAATCACCGGTGGCTGACCACCCGGAGACTTTGCCGCATTGGGCCAGTTGGCCTCGAAGATCGCCCTCGCCTCATCATAGGCTTTCATCTGGCGCTGCTCGCGTGTCTCCCAGCGCGGATGAGTGGCGAAGAAGGCGCGCAGCTTTGAGAGATCGCCCGTCCGGGACGCGATCCGCCGGAATCCGGCGATCGCGAAGTCGGGGTGATAGCCGGCCTCGGCCATCATCAGAAGCCCGAGACGATCGGCCTCGTGCTCTTCATCCCGCGAGAGCTTGAGACCGGCCAGTCCGCCGCTCAGCTGCAGGGCGAGCAATGCCCAGGTTGCGCTGGCGTCACCGGCGGCCTGCCGCTGCCGGTAGTGGCTCATCTGTTCCCTGATCACCTCCTGTCGCAGGTGCGCCCGAAAATGGTGATGGAGGAGGGTGTGAGCAATCTCGTGGCTGAGGATCGCCGCCCAGAGGCCGGGGCTCCGGTTCATCAACCGCGCGATTCCACCCTCGGCCAGGATCTGCCCTCCGGCGTACGACACGGCATTGATCTCGTCACCATCCAGAATCGTCAGCTGGTAGGGAAAAGCGTCCCCGGCGCGGACAAATGACGTCGTGAGGAGTTGCTGAAAGACTTTTCGGCCGGTTTCGACCTCTCTCCCCGTGGTCAGCTCGGAACGGTTGACGAGCATCGTCCGGCGAGAATTGAGGCCGAGTCCGACCTCCGTCTCCAGCACACGACCTCCGTCCTGGGCGAAGCCTGGCAGTGAGAGCAGCAGAAGGCAGAGCGGTCGGAGGAGATGACGGCTATCCGGCAGAGATCCTCGCATTATAAACCCTCAATCTCGGGGGTCAGTGGCCTGGTAG